>NZ_LIAC01000014.1:0-257004 GCF_002210235.1 Flavobacterium sp. NLM | reverse complement strand
TTGTCATTTCGACGAAGGAGAAATCTCCACAAGTAACTCTGCAACGAAAGTCCAATCTTTGTAGAGCTTCTCGCGGAGATTTCTCCTTCGTCGAAATGACAAAAATGCTGATACAAAAAATGCCTTCAATTTTGAAGGCATTTTTTATTTTATTAAACTTGAACTCTTTTCCACTTTCCTCTTTTATAGAAAAAGATTCCGGCTAAAGTTATAGCGGTTTCGGCAACGGGAATTGCGATGAAAACTCCGGTTGGTCCCATATTGAAATGTTTGGCTAATACAAAAGCCAGCGGAATTTGGAACAGCCAAAAGCCGAAGAAATTAATTCCGGTTGGCGTCCAGGTATCTCCTGCTCCGTTGAAAGTATTGATCAAAACCATTCCTATTCCGTAAAAGATAAATCCGATGCTCATAATTTGCAATGCTTCGACGGCAATTGTTTTTACAGCTTCATCATTGGTGAAAAATGAAATAATATATTGGCCAAAGCCTAAAGTAATAATCATAATTGTGGCCATGAAAATTACGTTATATCTTGCTGTTGTATAAACTGATTTTTCGGCACGTTCAATTTGTTTTGCCCCTAAATTCTGTCCAACCAAAGTTGCCGCAGCATTACTCAATCCCCAAGCTGGAAGAATAAAAAACATCATAATTCTAAGTGCCGTTTGATATCCTGCAGAACCGTGATCGCCTCCGGTTGTTGCGACTAATTGTGCTAAGAAAATCCAACTGCATGATGCAATTACAAATTGTAAAATTCCTGGTGCAGCAATCTTAACCAAAGCTTTTATCTGCTTAAAGTCTGGAGCGAAATAGGCTATTTTAATTTTTAAAATTCCGTTTCCAGAGAACAAATGATAAACCTGATATAAAACTCCAATGCTTCTTCCCAAAGTTGTTGCCAAGGCAGCTCCAACTAAACCAAAAGCAGGAATTGGTCCAAGACCGTTAATTAATATTGGGCATAAAATAATATTACAAATGTTGGCAATCCAAAGACTTTTCATTGCAATTGCGGCATTTCCTGCTCCACGGAAAATTCCGTTAATCAGGAATAAAAGCATAATGCATAAACTTGAGCCAATCATAATTTGCGTGAATCTGAAGCCGTGCTCGGCAGCATCAACTGAAGCACCCATCAAAAGCAGAATATCTTTTGCATAAATAATTCCCAAAACACTTAAGACAGCGTTAACGGCAAATGCTACAATTATGGCTTGCATTCCGGCTTTTGCGGCAGCGACTGGATCTTTTTCTCCAATACGTCTTGCTACAACTGCAGTTGCGGCCATGCTCATTCCTATTGCAAGAGAATATATAATAGTCAAAACAGATTCGGTTAAGCCAACGGTTTGAATAGCAAAACTGCTATGCTCCAAATGTCCGACAAAATATAAATCGACTAAAGCAAAAACCGATTCCATCATCATTTCTAAAACCATCGGAATGGCTAATAGAATTACGGCTTTCTTTATACTTCCGGCAGTATAATCAAATGATTCGTCGCCTTTTAAGGCTTGTTTTAAAGTGGTAAAAAATTTAGAAAAAAAACTTTTTTGTATAGTTGTTTCTGTCATGATATATTAGGATAAATGATAAATTGGTCCAGATATTTTATCTGAACTGAAAAAGTAAAAACGTAAGTATCCTAATTATTCTTAAAAATAAAATAGGATTAGGCAGAAACTATCATATGCTGTGAATTTTCAAGGCGGTAAATATAAGTAATATTTTGAAAGAAAAAATTAATCTAATAATTTTTTACTTACACGGCTGCTGGCAATAAGTGATGCCACAAATCCAAGGGAAACAATTGTTGTCATTACGATTACAACATTTTCAAGTGTAAAAACAACTGGGTAGGCCAGCGTTGGCGTGATCATTATCAGCTCATATTTTTGCTGCAATGTAACTAGTATAATCCCGTAATAAAGCCCTATCAAACCTCCAAAAACACTTAGTAAAGTTCCTTGCAGAATGAAAATTTTTCTCACGCTGTTTATTTCTATTCCCAGATTAACAAGGGTTTTTAAATTTGCCCTCTTGTCTAAAATCATCATAATTAAAGCTCCAATCAAATTGAAAAGTGCCACAATAATTACAAGCGTAAAAATTAAATAAACAGCAATATTTTCGGTGTTGAGCATTTTATATAAAGACTCATTCAATTGCTCTCTATTCTTTATAGTGACTTTATTATTAAAAATTTTTTTAATCTGCGCATTAACCGCATTTTCATCTGTGTTTGGTTTTAACCTAAATTCGATTCCCGAAATTTGGTTTGGCTTATACATCAATAATTCCTGTGTTAAACCTAAATCGGCAAAAACATATTTTGAATCTAAATCTTCGCTGATTGAGTAAATTCCAACGGGCAAAACATCTGTTTTATTAAATGCTTCTTCGGGATTATCAATTGCTCCTTTTCCGGGTTTTGGAGCAAATATCTGCAGCGGGTTTTCAAAATCAAGAATTCCCAGCGAAAAATCCTGTGCAATTCCGTAACCAATAACAACCTGATATGAATCTGGTTTTAGCCATTGTCCGTTAAAAAGCTTTACTTTAATATTGTTTACAACCGGGTAAATACTGTCAACACCTTTTAAATAAGTAACGCGCTGCTTGTCTTTAAATAAAAACAAAACCCGTTCTTCAATAATTTTTGTGTAACAGGCAACGCCGTTAATTTCTTTCAGTTCTTTTTCTTCCTGGGGTGAAATTAAAAATGATTTTCCGTACGTACTTGTCATTTTTAAATCTGGATCAATCTCATTTGTAAATGAAAGACTGAAAACTTTTAATCCGCTAAAAACAGATAAAACCACAAACAAAGCCATTGTACCAACAATAATTCCCATACTGGCAATTAAATTGATGATATTGATCGCGTTATTTTTACTAAGGCTGAAAAGATAACGTTTGGCTATGTAAAATGGGAAATTCAATTTATGATTTTCTTCTTTTTTCTAAAAGATCACGGTTTTCAATTGGGTTTTCTCTGTTTGCTAATGCATTGTCAATTTTTTCGATATAATCTAATGAGTCATCGATAAAGAAAACCAAATTTGGCACACGACGCAATTGAAGACGAACGCGCTGCGACAAATCATGTTTTATTAAAGTCGTATTTGATTTTATGCCTTCTAAAGTTTCCTTTGCTTTTTCTTGAGGAAAAATGCTTAAATATACCGTTGCCACAGATAAATCTGAGGTTACACTAACTTTGGATACTGAAATTACCAAATTGCTAACTCCATTTTTTCGCACTTCACCTTGCAGAATATCTACCAAATCTTTTTGGATGACGCTGCCTATTTTTTTCTGTCTATTTGTTTCCATAGTGCAAAAATACTATTTTTAAATTCATTCATTGCAATTTCAAATTAAGTAAAGAATTATTATTGAAATTTCGCTATACTTTTCAATATATCACTCACAAAAAAGTATCTCTATATAGCGTTTTTAATTGTTATAAAAGCTGATAAAGGTCAGGTTATTTATCAGAATTATTCTACATATTTGATGTAAATATAAAACTGATCTATTATGAAAAAAAGAGAACCAATTAGTCACATCATGACTAAAACTGTGGTGACTGTAAATCAAAATGACGATTTAAGAAAAGTAGTAGAAAAACTAAAATCGAATTCTATTCGACATATTCCTGTTGTAAACGGTAAGGAAGTTGTGGGTATTATTAGCCGTACAGATGTAAACCGTCTTACTTTTGGTGCTTTGTTCGACGGACAGGAAGGTGTTGATGAAGCTATTTTAGATATGCTTACGATTCCTCAGGTTATGACCTCAAAGCCTAAAACTCTTTCTTCTGACACTATTATTAAAGATTTGGCATCGACATTTGTAAAAGAAGAATTTCATGCTCTTCCGGTTGTAGATAACGGAGAACTGAAAGGAATTGTAACAACAACTGATGTTATTAAATATTTTTTAGAACAATATGATTAAATAAAAAGGGAGCTAAATAGCTCCCTTTTTTTATCTGTTTTGTAACCAATTTTCAGGATCGGTATTGGTTGTATTTTGAAGAATCAGGAATTTGATAACCGTTTTTCCGCTATCTCCGCTGGTTCTTACTTTTCCAATATTTTGTTTGATCGAAACTTTTTCTCCTTTACTTACAAATACTTTGCTCAGGTTTTGATAAACGCTAAAGTAATCTCCGTGCTGTATCATAACTACTGTATTTACAGGAGATAAAACCATTACACTGAAAACTTCACCGGCAAATACAGATCTTGCATTTGCGCCATCTTCAGTCGTAATCTCAACTCCTGAATTATGAACTTTAATATCTGGATAAAGTGGGTGCTGCTGATCTCCATAACCTAACGAAATAAATCCTTTTTCTACCGGCCAAGGCAGTCTTCCTTTATTGGCTTTAAAATCAGCTGCCAGAACTTTATCTTCCGGTGTCATTGCGATTTTAGAAGATGAAACTGGTTTTACAGTTGCATTAGACCCAGGATTTTCTTTCGCTTTTTCAAGTGCCGCTTTTCTGTTTGCTTCGGCAATTGCTTCACGAATCAAACGATCAATTTGTCTGTCAATTCTTTTTGATTCGCTTTGTTTTGCTTTAATATCAGAGGCGATTCTGTTTTTATCTTTTTTAATTGCGTTAACAAGCTTTTGCTGTTCTTTTTTCTCTACTTCTAAACTTTGTTTTTCTTTTTCGTTTTCAACAATAATTTTTTTCTTAACCTTTCTCTGACCGTCTAATTTTGCATTAAAATCAACTAACTGTGCGGTTTTAGACTGAATTTCTAAACCTTGGTTTTTTCTGAAATTTGTATATTGTTTTAAATATTGTGCTCTTTTGTAGGCTTGTAAAAAACTTTCTGATGATAAAATAAACATCGCACGGCTTTGCTCAGAACGGCTTTTATATGATTTCAAAATCATTTTTGCATAATCTTCTTTTAAAACCGCCAGTTCTTTTTTCAGTTTATTAACCTGTACCTGATTAATATACATGTCGTTGCTTAAAATTCTTTCCTGTTTTGCTGTTGTATTGATCAGCTTTTCTTTAAGCTTAATTTTATTTGCCTGAATTAAATATTCATTCACTGCTGATTTTTCTTTTTTCCTTACAGACTGCAGCATTTTTTCGTTGTCTTTTATTTCCTGAAGAATCTGCGCTTTGCGCTGTTCAAGTTTTTCTTGCTGCGAATCTTGTGCCCAGACAAAAGTCGTGGCGCAAACAAAAATTAGGCTTAGGAGAAATTTTGGCATCTTTCTATTTTTCTTTTTACAAATTTACTTAATTAAAACTTTTTTATAACCGCTTGGCACACTATACGGAAAAGAAAGTTCTTCGTTAAATGATATATTGTTATAATTCAAATTAATATTAGTTGTTCCTTTTGGCTGCAATGCATTAATTACCAATGTTGTTGGAATAGTTCCCTGACTGAAAGTTTTAGTATCTGAATAATTGATTTCTAGCTTTATATTTTCAGCTGACTGAGAAATCTGTTCTTTTTGTACCAGGTATTTTTCAGGATCTAAATAAAATGCTTTTTGAATTTTCTGGCTTTTTTGATCTTCTAAACGAATAAGATTTTCTACAATTGTCTGCGTATACTCTCCTTTTCGTAAATCATCAAAAGCTTCTCCAATTAATAAATTCTGAACTTTATTATAATCCAGGTCAGTTCCTAGCCATTCGCTCAAACTGCTAAAATCTCCTTCGTAATAAGTTCCTTTTATTTTTTCGTAATAACTTACTGTTGTTGGGGTTATCAAAGCTTTTGCCATTGTAATTCCCAGAAATTTAACACTTATTAAAATCTGTTTGTCTTTTTCGATTTTTATATCCGCTGTAACATTTTGACTTTGTTTTTCGTCTTCATATCTCGCGCTGGCTCTTATATTTAAGGTCGAAAAATCTAGTTTGTTTTCGTAATGTTTTTCAATTGCTTTATTGTCTTTTTTGGCAACAACTTCGGTAGTATTATTGTTTTGAACAGCGACGGCTTTAGACTTACACGAAATCATAAAAGCCGACATTAATACTATTATAATATATTTTTTCATCTTAATTTCTCCTTACTTCTTTTTTAATAATTCATTTGCCTTCAAAAAGTATTCCTCTTTTTTCTTCGCATCTCCTAATCCATTATATGCCTCTCCCAATTGAATATTAAAATTTGCCTCTAGTTTTTTATCATCAACAACATAATCAAGTCCCATTTCTAAAACGGTTTTTGCATTTTTAAATTGCTGTAACTGATTGCTTCCCAAACCTGCATAATAATAAAACTGCGGCTGGCTTGGATAAACTTCAATCATTGTCATGGCTCTTTTTGTCATTGGCGCAAATTGTTTTGCCTGAGTATAAGCTTCGAGCAAAAGCAAATTCGTTTCACGATCTGTGTCTGAATTGGTCATTAAATCTTTTTCATAATATTTAATGGCGTTTTCAAACTGGTTTTTACTATGATAAAATTTTCCAATTTCTTTAGCAACGTCAACTTCTTTATCATTGTCAAAATAAGAAATGGCTTTTTCTAAATCCGGAGCATATTGCGGATTTTTATTTACATAAATCAAAAACTCATTTAATGTTCGATGCTTAATTTTTGAATCAATTTTTGAACTTGACAAAATTACGTTCATCGACTTAATGGCTTTATCGGCCTGATTGGCATCTAAATAACTTTTGAACAAACTTACCTGTCCCCATTCAGAATCTGGAATTTCTTTTGCCAATTGTTTTGCAACATCAACAGCTTTGTCTGTTTCGTCAGATTTTGAATATAGAAAAATCAGATTAACATAGTTTGATTCTTCTTTCGGATTTTTTTTAATCTGTTCAATTAAATTTGAAATCTCTGCATTTTGATATTTCCCTTGCGATAAAATCTGCATTTTATAACGATCACGATCTTCAGATTTTCCGAATTTATCGTTCATTTCATTAATCGTCACAAGCGCTTTATCATATTGGTTTGTAAGCATATATAACGAAATCAGATCGTCTTTATATTCTTCATCAAAAACAATAATTTTCTGAATCGTTTCAATCGCCAGCGGATAGTTTTTGGTTTCGTAACTTACATCGTAAATTCCCAGCCAATACCATTTGTTTTTTGGATTTAACTGTGTGGCTTTTTCAAATGCGTTTTGGGCATTTTGATATTCTTTTAGTGCCAGATAATTTTTTCCAACTTCAAAATATGCGACAGCATCAGAAGGTTTTATTTTGATACATTTTTCTAATGATGCTATTGCTTTATCGTAGTTTTCGATTCCTTTTTGTTTTAAAGATTCGTAAAAAGCATCTTGATATTCATCTGGTGCCAAAGCAATATCTTCTGGTTCCGTTTGCGCGAAAACCGAAGCTGAATTGCTTAGTAAAGCAAAAAATAAAATTATCAAAATCTTTTTTTTCATCTTTTTATGATTTCATTTTTTATTAAAACGAATCTCTTTTTTATTCTAAAACCGAGTAATCTCCAATACTGATGCTTGTGAATTTTCCATCATAACTAACATGATTTCCAATCATTGCATTATCTAAGTTAGCATTTTTTATTTGAGAATTAGTTTGTATTAAGCTATTTTTAATAGAACTGTCGGTTACATGGCAGCCTTTTCCTATTGAAACATTTGGCCCAACAGTTGTGTTTTTCAACACTACATTTTCGCCAATATAACATGGAGGAATAATTGTTGAATTTTCCAGCGTTACATTATAATCTACTAAATGTTCTCCGTCGTTATGCAAAAATCCTAACATTCTGCTGTTTGTTTCAACCGTAACATCTTTATTTCCGCAGTCCATCCATTCGTCAACACTTCCGGTTTTAAAAACTTTTCCGTTTGCCATCATGGCTTTGATACCGTCGTTGATTTGGTATTCTCCACCATTTTGAATATTATTATCTAAAACGCCCTGAAGCTCTTTTTTTAGATCTCCAACTTCTTTAAAATAATAAATTCCGATAACGGCTAAATCACTAACAAACTCTTTTGGTTTTTCAACCAATTCTATAATTTCATTATTTGAGTTTAATTTTACAACTCCAAAAGCTTCCGGCTGATCTACTTGTTTTACCCAAATTACAGCATCGGCAGATGGATCTAATTCAAAATCGGCTCTGATTAAAGTATCTGCGTAAGCGATAACCGCTGGTCCTGATAAAGATTCTTTTGCGCACATAATCGCATGCCCGGTTCCTAAAGGTAAATCCTGACGATAAATTGAAGCTTTTGCTCCTAAACCTTGTGCTAAATCCTGCAGACTTGTAACAACATCATCTCCAAAAAATGCTTCGTCTCCCAAGATAAATGCAACTTCTTCTATTGGCTGCTTTAATATTTTAGCAATATCTTCTACTAAACGGTGAACGATTGATTTTCCCGCAACCGGAATTAATGGTTTTGGTACTGTTAATGTATGTGGGCGAAGTCTTGATCCACGACCTGCCATTGGAACGATTATTTTCATCTAATTTTATTTTATGTGGGAAGATTTAAAAAAATCTTCAGTTTGGTTAGTTCAAGTTTTTAAATACAGTAAAGGACTGTCAACTGCGACTGAAAACTACTTCACTCCAGTACTTCCAAATCCGCCTGCTCCTCTTGAAGTTTCCGTTAATTCTTCAACTTCAATCCATTCTGCTCTTTCGTGTTTGGCAATAATTAATTGTGCAATTCTTTCTCCGTTTTCAATTACAAATTCTTCATTTGATAAATTTACCAAAATCACACCTATTTCACCTCTGTAATCAGCATCTACAGTTCCCGGAGAATTTAAAACGGTAACTCCTTTTTTTGCTGCCAATCCGCTTCTTGGTCTAACCTGTGCTTCGTAACCAATTGGCAATTCTATAAAAAGTCCGGTTTTTACAATTGTTCTTTCTAAAGGTTTTAACGTAATTGGTTCTGTAATATTGGCACGCAAGTCCATTCCTGCAGAAGCAATTGTTTCGTAATTTGGTAAATCGTGTTGTGATTTATTGATAATTTGTATTTTCATTTTTATTATAAAAGATTAAAAAAGCACTTTTACTTTCTATTCATTATTCCTTTAATTGTGTCTTTTTCGTTGTGATAAACAAAGTACATAAAGGCTAATAATAATGGAATTCCAACAAAATAATTTTCTCTAAATCCATAAAATGAAATAGCCGAAAATAAAATTGAAATTCCTAAATAAGCCGAAATTTTATTCATGTCGTACGGAATAGGATAATATTTGTTTCCTAAAACATACGATATTAACATCATGCTTCCGTAAGCAGAGATAGTTGCGATTGCAGATCCGTAATAACTGTATTTTGGAATCAAAAAGTAATTTAAAACTAATGTTACAATTGCTCCAACAATTGAAATATAAGCTCCAATTCTTGTTTGGTCTGTAAGTTTGTACCAAACCGATAAGTTATTGTAAATTCCTAAAAAGAAGTTTGCCAGAATAATTAACGGCACCACTTTCATGGCTTCCCAATAGGATTTATTGTCTAATAAAAGATATTTAAGAATGTCTGCAAAAACGATAACTCCTAATAAAATAAGTGAACCCAGAATCACAAAGTATTTTGTAATTACGGCGTAAGTCTGCGGTGCATTTTCGTTTTTGGCGTGGCTGAAAAAGAAAGGTTCAATTCCTAATCTAAAAGCCGTTGCAAACAAAACCATAAATAAACCTAATTTATAACAGGCTGAATAAGCCCCGACTTCTGATTTTGCAAGATTTTCAGGAAGTAAATATCCCAATAAGATTTTATCGAAATGTTCATTAACGGCAAATGCAAGTCCGGCAACTAAAATTGGCAGACCGTATTTCATCATTTTTTTCCAAAGTACGGGATCGAATTTTCGTCCAAGCGAAAGATAATTTGGAGAAAGTACAATGAAAGTTGCTAAACTTGCCAGCAGGTTAGCGATGAAAATATAGGCAATCTGGAAATTTTCTACATATAGATTATCCCAAACTGAGTTAGGATGTGAAGCTGCAAGTTTTGGCAGATACAATAAAAAGAAAATATTCAGCAATAGATTAATTACCACATTTCCAATTTTAATAGCCGCATAAACCATTGGACGCTGGTTTGCTCTTAGTTTTGAAAACGGTACTAAAACCAATGCATCTAAAACTAAAATCCAAACAGAATAAGTAATATACTGTGCATCAACCTCGGCCCAATTTGCCAGCGTATTCCTAAAAATTAAACCCGCAAATAAGAATCCTATCGACGACCAAAATATTGATATTGTCGAAGTTGCTATTACGTTTTTCTTGTCTTCTTCGGCACTGTAAAATCTAAAGAACGCCGTTTCCATTCCGTAAGAAAGCACTACGTTAAAGAAAACCATCCAAGACAAAACAATCGAAACTTCGCCGTATTCGGCAGTCGGTAAAATACCTGTATATAATCTGACCAATAAAAAACTGAGCATTCGCGGTAAAACGGTTGCCAGTCCATAAATTGCAGTTTGTTTGAATAGATTTTTATATAATCCCAAAATAATTAGTAATAAAGTTCAAAAAACAAAAATAACCAATTCTTTGGTTTTATTAGTCCTTTTGACGGTTCAATAAAAAAACTTAGCGACAATTTTAATGTGTTAATTTATTTTCGTCTAAAACTTTCACAAAATGAAAACCTTTTGGGCCATATCCCTGATTGTAATAAAATCTGTGCGCACCAAAATTTCCTGAAAAAGCATCCAGAACAATGCTGCTGCAGCCTAAATCAAGTGCTTTTTGTTCAATATAATCTGTAAGCATTTTTCCAATTCCTTTAGAACGATATTCCGGATTTACTACAAAATTGTCAATTTCGAGATATTTTCCTGTCCATAATTTTGTTGCTGACCAACAGCCTGTAATGCCCAAACAAATGTTATTTTCAAATACTCCAATCTGAATATAATTGTGCGGAACCATCTCAGAAAGAAATGATTGGTATTTTTCTAAAGTCATATTGGGATATAGAAATCTGATGGTGTCAATTTGAGCCACCATTTCGTCAACCGTAGTAAATTCGCGTATTTGTAAAGCCATTGTATAGAAATAGAATTCAAAATTAATTATTTTTTCTAACTAAGTTATATAATTAACAAGACACTAACATGTGAAATATGTAAATTAAGGCAGAAAATTATGTAACTTTTTTTAGAGCGTATTTTCCTAAATTTGCTTCACAGGGATTGAGAAAGCTAAATACAACCCTTATAAAAAAGGAAGCACTGGGACTAATAAAGCTTGTTTGTTCCCATAAAAGACAAAGCATAAGGGATTGATTCTGCTGTATTGTAACCCTAAAAAAAACAGAGCATTGGGACTAATAAAGCTAGTTTGTTCCCATAAAAGACAAAGCACAGGGATTGATTCTGCTGAAATGTAACCCTTAAAAAAACAGAGCATTGGGATTAATAAAGCTAGTTTGTTCCCATGAAAGACAAAGCTACAGAGTGATAAAATCTGTGTCAATAATTTTATAAAATGGTATGGATTCTCAATTTATGGGTAAATTGAGAATCACCATTTTATAAATTTTCTTGTTTATAGATATTCTTAAAAAAGAAAAACTTCCAAAAAAAATAGCCAGCAAACATTTGCTGGCTATTTTTTTATCAGGAACCAAAATTATATTCAATTTCTTTTAATTCTGGAATATCATCATCTGTTAATGTTTTTAAAGTCTTACTGCTTAATTTTTTCAAAGTTATAATTCTATTGGCTTGATTTTGCACACATTTTTCAAATATGTTTCGTACTAATCTGGCATTTCCAAAACTTTCGGTTTTATCTCTATATAATAATTCAAAAGTGTCTGTTAGTTTTTCTTTAGCATCTGTAGAAATTATAAAATCTGATTTTACACAAAACGACTCAAAAATTTCATATAATTGATCAGGCGTAAAATCTTTAAAATAAAAGTATCTATTAAAACGGGATCGTAATCCGGGATTCGATTCTATAAAAATTTTCATGGGTTCTGTATATCCTGCAACCACAACAGCCAGGTCTTTTCGGTGATCTTCCATTCTTTTCAAAAGTGTATTTACTGCTTCTGCACCATAATCGTTTCCAAATGCATTTTGAGTTAATGCATAGGCTTCATCAATAAATAATACTCCGCCAAGACTTGATTCTACTGCGTTATTGACTTTTGCTGCTGTTTGCCCCACATAACCTGCAACTAAACCTTCTCTGTCTGTTTCAAACATTTGGCCTTTAGATAAAAAACCCAAATGTTTAAAAATTCTACTTAAAAGTCTTGCTACAGATGTTTTTCCGGTTCCGGGCGGGCCCAGAAAAACGGTATGCAAAGTAATTTCAACATTTTTTAATCCTTGTTCTGAACGCTTTTTTTGTATTTCTAATAAATTGATTAGTTCTGAAACATCTTTTTTTACTTCTGCTAAACCAACTAATTCGTTTAATTCTTTCAGTACTTTTTCCAGTGTATCTCCTTCAGGAAGATTGTCTATTTCTTTTTTATCTGTTTGTGATGTGTTCGCATTTAAACCCAAATAGCTGCTGAAAGCAGTTGTGTTCTCAAATTTTTTACCAAACGTAAAATAAATGAAGTTTTGATATTTAACTAGAATTTCTTCCAATCTGCTATGCTTTTTTATGGATAATAATTCTGGCAGTAAGTATTGATTTTCCTGCACATTTGAAGTTATTATTTTATTCTCTTCTTTTATTTTTACGAGAAGATTTTTAAAATTCTCTGTAAAAATCAACTGATTCAATTCGTTTACAGAGTTTTGGTCTGCAAAATGATTGTTGCGTAAAGCATCATAATAATACGCCAGAACAAATTCTTGTTTTTCATTTTTCGCTCCGGATTCTCTTTCATAAAGATCAATAATATCCGAAAGAAAAAAATGTTCTGCTTTAAACAATAACCCTTTAGAAAAATCTGGATTTACTGTTTCATTTAGCTTTTGAATAAAATCTGCATCCTGATTTAATATATTGCATATTTCCAGAATCTGCTTTGTTTCTTTTTCAAGCGCTATAATAAATGAAGCCGTAAAAACGGCTTCATTAGTAGATATATTTGTTTCTAAATATTTTTTTAGAGACAAAAATGAGTCTTCAATAATCGATATTGGATTGTTCTTCTTTGCCATATTTTTATTTAAGAAATCATCATTTGATGGATAATTTCTTTTGATAATTTTAAGTGGTCGTCACAATAATCTTTCCAGGAAAGTCCCATGTCTCTTAGATCATATTTTGCTACTATGGTTCCGTAATTTTCTTTCTTTCCATTAATAGTTGGATGCCCAATAACGTAAATAGTTTGTGCTAATTCAATTGCCAGTTCAATGTCATGGGTCGAAAAAATAACCGTATTAGACTCCGAAGATTTTCCTAATAGTTCAAATGATTTTTTTACTTCTTCAATATTTCCAACATCTAATCCTGAAAAAGGTTCATCCAAAACAATAAATTGATCAGACGAAAACAATTGTTCTATAATAGCGGTTCTTTGTCTTTGCCCTCCCGAAAGTTCGTTAGGATATTTGTCTTTACAATTTTCTAATCCCCATTCTTTTAGATATTGCTTTATTTTTTCATCTTTTTCAGTATTCGACAGCGTTGTTTTTCTTAGCGAAAATTTCAAAGCCTGAGTAACTGTTTTATGTCTGAACAAAGTATATTTTTGATCTACAAAACCAATGTCTCCTTCGCATACTGCCTTAGCTGCATTAGGTTCTTTATTTTCGAAATCCCTAATTAATATTTTTCCGGAATGTAACGGAGTTAATCCTGTCAAAGCTTTAAAAAAAGTTGATTTTCCTCTTCCAGATCTTCCCACAAAAGCAACTACCTGTCCTGTACAATCTACTCCTTCTCTAACTACGTCTTTTTCGATAAGGTTTATATCTTTTATAATAACGTTATCATCATAAGCAACGCTAAGATTTTCTACATATAAAAGCGTCTCTTTATATTCGTGTTTCATGATTATATTTTTGAATATCTAAATAGTGCTTTTCTTAAATAATTTATTCCTGCATCTAAGCCAAGACCTATTAGTAAAATGATAATTTGAAGTGCAATGATTCTTCCTGTATTCATAAATTTATCAGAGTTTTTTATTAAAAACCCTAATCCTCCAGAAGCTACCACAATCGATTCTACAGTTACAAGCATCATCCAGGTAATGGCAAGGTTTTGTCTTATTACATCAATTACATAATCTATTCTTCCTAAAATAATGACTTGTACAAGTACTTCCCAACGGTTACATTTCAACATTTTTGCATGATCAAATTCTTCTTGCGGAATATCTTTGATAACTGCAATTAAAGATGTTGTTAAAAAAGTAGTCAGGAAAATTACCAAGATCCAAACCTGCATCATTCGTGCTTCATGAATTACCATTGTAATATAAAATGAAAGTCCGGTAAAAGGTAAAAATCTAAATTTTGTGATAAATTCAGAAACTGATTTTAATAGCGGAATTGGCCATGCATAAGCAAAAAACAAGGAAATAATTGTGGCTAAAAAAATCGAGATAAAACACAATTTCAACGAATTGAAAATATGTACTACCAAACCTTCTCTATACAAATCTGAAAAACCGGTTAAAACCTGAGCTGGAGAAGGAAACAAATGCTTTTCGCCAGATGTTGTTGCAAACCAAATAATAATCAAAAGAACTAACCAGCCTATCAAAATAAGTGTTTTGTTTAATTTTGATATTTTTTCAAAGGGAGTTAAAATTTTTATCATACTCATTGTAAAAAAGGCTATCTATTAAGATAGCCTTTAATTATTTTTATTTTAATAAAGTAATAACTACACGTCTGTTTAATGCTTTTCCAGAAGCAGTATTATTATCTGCAATTGGATTACTTTGACCTTTTCCATCAACAAGTTGGAAACGATTTGCAGGAATACCTTTTTGTTTTAAATACTCTACAACGGCTTGTGCTCTGCTTTTTGATAAAGCTAAATTAGCATCAGCATTTCCAACATTGTCAGTGTGTCCAACAACCGTTAATTTTGTGTTTTCAGCTTGTACTAAAAGATTGTAAATTTTTTCTACTTCTTTACTAGATGAACTTGAAATCTCAGAACTTCCCGTATTGAAATTAATTTTCCATTCACCAGAAGCTACCACTTCTTTTGCCTCACCACTATAATCTGCTTTATCTGCAGAAGTAGATTCGATATCATTGATGTTTTTCAGGAAGAATAAGTTTACTGCCTGATCGTAAGGAACAACAGCTCCAACATTTTCATTAAATCCGAATGGATTCAATTCTGTCAAATATCCTGCAACTTGATTGTAAACTGATTTGTATCTGTTTACACCATCAGATAAACCATAATATTGCATTGCATCAGCATAATTAAATACTTTTGAACCTCCCATATTATAAGTCAATCCGCCTTTTGTTCCTTGTTGTCCTTTGAACATTTTGTACCAATATTCAGGAGTTTCAATTTTATACGTTGCAGCAACTGCCTCAGAAGCTCTTACTTTCCAGTCTTCGTAATTTTTCATTTGGTTTGAAGCCGTCAATGCCGATTTCAAAATATTAGAAACGATATCAGGATTTTTTACTGCCCATTCTTTCACACCAATAATTGTAGTTGGCATTTGGTTGTTAAATTCTTTTGTAGAAACAATATCAACAAAACCAGTCAATTTATCAAATACTGTTTTATCTCCAGGAGTCCATGTAGCACAACCATCGATTTTTCTGTTAACAGATTTTCCAGTTAATTTTCCGTCTACTACTTCTTTCAAAGTAACAGTCCATCCTGTTGTTTGAGATTTGATTAATTCTTCTGCCGATTTAATATAATCGTCATTTTCTGATGGATAAATATTTACTGCTTCTGCATCATATGTTGTTGGATCTGGGTTTACTTTTAATCCGTTTGCAAAACAATAGTTTACAGTAGTAACCCAGTCACCATCTCCAAGAACTGCAGATATAACAGAACCTTTCATAGATTTAGGATCTGATTTCCAGTTTGGAGGCCCAATCAATTTATCTTCTCCATAACTCATACCTACTGCTCCCATTACCTGAACATGGTATTTGTCTTTTCCGTATTTTTCGTCAAGTGATTTTTGAACAGAACTAATGTAAAATGGCGCACCATCTCCCATGATAATAACCGCAAATACACTTTTTTCTGAAGATGGAAAAGCTTCACCTTTATCAAATTCTTCGATAAATTTCATTTGCATGTTACGCAATTCTGAAAGCCAGTCCTGACGAATAATTTCAAGATTAACTCCGTTTTTTTCCATTAATGATCCTTTTGTTGTTTTTGGACCACCATTAGAAACAATAATTCCAGACTGAGCGTTCCATGCATAAGCACCAATTCTTACTAAAGGTTTGTCTGCAACTTCTGAAGATAATTCAGTCGATGGAAGCGGAATTTTTGCAGCATTGGTAACATTATTAACATCCGTCTGATTCAAATCAATTCCATTTAATTGTTTTGAAACTGCAGTCTTAATTCCTGGAGATACATAATAAACTCCTCCTAAAATTGCACCAATTGCAACAATAACGATAAGTAATTCAGAAAAGGTTGTTAACTTTTCAGTTCTTAAAATTTTTCCCATTTTTATTTAAAAATTTAATTTAATTGTATTAAAAAATATCACCAAAACCACCACTAGATAATTTATCTTCTTTGGTCATTTTATAATTTGGACTCGTATATTTTGTTGAATCCGGAATGGTGTTATCACCTGTTTTAATTTCATCTGCTAATGAATCTAATCTTGAATAAAGCTCGTCGTTATCAACAGAATATTTAGATGTTAATGCGTCGATGTCAATCAGGTTTTCTGAAGTTCTAGCAATATCCTGAGCAATTGTAGATGTTACCACTTCAAGGGCATATTCTAATTCCCAGTCTTTAGTAAACATCATGGCGCTTTTTGCACTTTCTGTTGCTTCTTTAGCATTTCTGGCAAATTCATATTCTTTTTGAAGCATCTTAACCGTAACATCAAAATCTGCAATTTTAATATCAATAGCTGTTCCTGCCAAAGTCAGTTTACGATCCATTTTTCCTAAAACATTAGCACGAACACCATATTTTTGAATAAAACTTTTGCTTTGTTCGTATTGAGTTGAAACTCTTTGAGAATCGCTTAACTTTCTGGCTAATTCACTTTGCAGGGCTACATACTCATCTGTGTCTTTTGCCGCAACACCATTTTGTTTCACCATTTCATCCATCGCCGACTTCAATTTTTCTGACTGGCGCTGTAAACTCAACACATCTTCCTGAAATGCTTTCGCTTCTTTTTCAGACTTACTTGCTTCAATTTCCATTTCATTTTTAAGACCTTTTAGCTTGGCTTTAGTATTCTTAAAAACTTCACGGTTTTTAATCATTTTTTGTTTTTGCTCTTCTAATTCATTGAAAGGATTACTTTGTATTAATGCCTTATGAAGATTTTTTGTTGCAAAACGAAGGCCTTTCATTATTACAGGAGCCATCATCACTAAAAAAACCAAAAATACTCCTGTTGCAGATAAGGCTATTGCCTGACCTAACATTGTAAATAATGGCGGGATAATATAAGTCCAGACCAAATATCCTCCAACTCCTAATAAACCTAATGCCAAAGCCAAAAACAATGACTTCTCTCCTTTTTTAAGTGCACCTGATTTCAAAGCAATTTCTCCTTTAGACTCGTCAAAATGTTTAAGTATTGGCAGCGTCAAAAGAGTGCTTCTTTCTTGTTCGAATTTATCCATTATTGTAAATATTGATTTATTCCTGTTATTACAGTATTGATTGATGATAATATTTTTTGTTTAGCCAAATCATTCGCTTCCATTTTCAATTGAATCTCGGAAAGCTGCTCCCTGTTAACAGGATCAATCTTTTGAAGTTCTATTTTCTTCGCTTCTAATTCTTTTTGAAGATCAAGAATTTTGGCTTCTAAATCAGAAATACTTTTGGATAAATTGTTTTTTTCTTTTGTAATTGTATTGTCTAATTCTGTTTTCTTATTTTTTCCAACAGTATCATATTTAGTATGTACTTTTTCAATTTCTGTAATATAAAAACTTCCTTTTTGTAAAAGAAAATCTTTAGTCAAATCAGATTTAATTGATTTTCCCATTGCAAAAGCCATCTGATAGCTTTGCGGATTTGTTACTCCAACAGCCATAACAGACTTATAAAGTTCAAAAAAATCAAAACCTTCTTCGTTCAATGAATCAAAACCTTTATCATAAACTTCAAAAATTTCATTTAAAAAAGGGTTTGCCAATGAATTTGCAGGAAATGATTCTGTAACTTGATTCGGAAATTTATTGTCTGTGGTTGGTAAAACGGGAGCTGATGGTGGAGTTGCAGCTTTGCCCTCTGAATTATCGGTCTCATCATTAATGAAAAGACTCTTCCAATTAAAACTTTCTTTTGCCATTGTTTGTAGGTGATCTATTTTTAATACCTTTTTGGTTGTTAAATGTTATACGCAGAAAGCGTTAAAAAGTTACTAATTTTAAAAGTATAAATATATACTTTTTTAAAAATATAATGTAACTAATTTATTATCAGATCTTTTTATTATAATCAAATTTTAAAAAATTTCCTTCATTATTCTGCTTATCTTTAAAAAAACAGGTATAAAACAAAAGCCAAAAATAGCTAATAAAAAATCAAATTCAGCATAAACAAGAACAAAAAGTAAGAATTAACTTAAATGTAATTATTGGGAAAATATTTAAAATTTATCTCCATTTTTCGTTCAGCAATTCGTGTAAAAAAAAAGAGCCAGCAAATAATGCTGGCTCTTTTAAATTTTAAAAAAATTATCTTATTATCCGTTCAAAGCTTCTGCTCCACCTACGATCTCCAAGATTTCGTTTGTAATTGCAGCTTGACGCGCTTTGTTGTAAGTTAATTTCAATTGGTTTCTTAATTCTGTTGCGTTGTCAGTTGCTTTGTGCATAGCTGTCATACGTGCTCCGTGCTCAGAAGCAAATGAATCACGAATACCTTTGTATAATTGTGTTTTTAAAGACTTTGGAATTAAAGTCAAAACAATTTCTTCTTTTGAAGGTTCGAAAATATAATCTCCAGCAGAAACTGCAACATCAGTTTTAATAGGTGCTAAAGGCAAAAACTGCTCTGTTTGAACAATTTGAGTCGCAGCATTTTTAAATTGATTGTAGATTAATTCGATTCTGTCGTATTCTCCAGATAAGAATTTTTGAGTCAAATTATCAGCAATTCCGGCAACATTCTCAAAAGTTAAATGATCAAAAATTGCATTATGATGACCGTGAACTTTATGCGTTTTAGTTAAAGCATCATTTCCTTTTTTACCAATAGCAAAAACGTCAACTTGTTTTCCTGCATAAAAATCGGTACGATTTTTAATCTCTTTAATAACATTTGAATTGAATGCACCACATAAACCTCTGTTTGAAGTTATAGCAACAAGCAATACTTTTTTTACTTCACGTTGTGTAGTGTAATCTCCTCCTACTTCACCTTCAAGTGTAGCAGAAAGATTTTGCAGTAACTCCGTTAATTTCTCGGCATAAGGGCGCATTGCAGTGATTGCATCTTGTGCTTTCTTAAGCTTTGCAGCAGAAACCATTTTCATAGCCGATGTAATCTGCATCGTCGATGAAACGGAAGTAATTCTATTACGGATTTCCTTTAAATTTGCCATCTATTAATTAGAAAATGTGACAATTTGAAAATTAGATAATCAGAATAATGATAAGTCATTTTCTAATTATCTAATTTACCAATTATCTAATTAGTTATATTTTGCTGAAATTTCTTTTGCTGCTTTTTCGATAACATCAGTAATGTTGTCATCTAATTTACCAGCTTTCAACGCGTTAAGCGTATCTTTATGTTTACTGTTTAAGTAAGCTAAGAAATCAGCTTCAAATTCTTTTACTTTATTTACAGGAACGTTTCTTAATAAGTTTTTAGAACCAGCGTAGATAATTGCTACTTGGTTTTCAACTGTATAAGGATCATTTAAACCTTGTTTCAAGATCTCAACGTTTCTTTTTCCTTTTTCAATTACGTTTAATGTAACTGAATCTAAGTCAGAACCAAATTTAGCAAACGCTTCTAATTCACGGAATTGAGCCTGGTCTAATTTTAAAGTTCCTGAAACTTTTTTCATTGATTTAATTTGAGCATTTCCTCCAACACGAGATACAGAGATACCTACGTTAATAGCAGGACGAACTCCAGAGTTGAACAAATCTCCATCAAGGAAAATCTGACCATCTGTAATCGAGATTACGTTTGTTGGGATGTATGCAGAAACGTCACCAGCCTGAGTTTCGATAATTGGTAAAGCAGTCAATGAACCACCACCTTTTACGATAGATTTGATAGAATCTGGTAAATCGTTCATGTTTTTAGCAATTCCGTCATCAGCAATTACTTTACAAGCACGCTCTAATAAACGAGAGTGTAAGTAGAAAACGTCTCCAGGATAAGCCTCACGTCCCGGTGGTCTTCTTAATAAAAGAGAAACCTCACGGTAAGCAACAGCTTGTTTAGATAAATCATCATACACGATAAGTGCCGGACGACCTGAATCTCTAAAGTATTCTCCAATTGCAGCACCTGCGAAAGGGGCATAAACTTGCATTGGAGCTGGGTCAGAAGCATTTGCAGCAACGATAACTGTATAAGCCATTGCTCCTTTTTCTTCTAACATTTTTGCGATTCCTGCTACAGTTGAAGCTTTTTGTCCAATTGCAACATATATACAAAATACAGGTTTTCCTGCATCGTAAAATTCTTTTTGATTTAAGATAGTATCGATACAAACAGTTGATTTACCTGTTTGACGGTCACCGATAACAAGCTCACGTTGTCCACGTCCAACCGGGATCATAGCATCTACTGCTTTTACTCCTGTTTGTAATGGCTCAGTAACTGGCTGACGGAAGATAACTCCTGGAGCTTTTCTTTCTAAAGGCATTTCGTATAAGTCCCCACCAATTGGTCCTTTTCCATCAATTGGAAAACCAAGAGTGTTAACTACACGTCCTACCATTTGCTCACCTACTTTAAGAGAAGCAATACGTTGTGTTCTTTTTGCTGTTGATCCTTCTTTGATTCCTGTTGATGGTCCTAAAAGTACCACACCAACATTGTCTTCTTCAAGGTTCAATACAATAGCTTCAAGTCCGTTATCAAATTCAACTAACTCACCATATTGTACATTCGATAACCCGTAAATACGAGCAATACCGTCTCCAACTTGAAGTACTGTTCCTACTTCCTCTAGCGTAGCACCAGATTCAAAACCTTCTACTTGCTTTCTTAATATTGCTGAAATTTCAGCAGGTTTGATTTCCGCCATCTTAATTTATAATTTAGACACTTTTTATGTGTAATAAAACTAATTACTTAACTCTCTTTTTAATACTTGTAATCTGTTTGCAACAGATGCATTGTATTGATTATCACCTATTCTTAAAATAAATCCACCAATGATTGAAGGATCTACTATATTTTCAATTGTAATTTTTTTATCTGACAAAGTTGCAATTTTAGCTAAAACTTTTGCTTCTAATGCAGCATCCATAGGAATTGCAGTTGTAACTTTTGCTACTTCAATACCATTACTTTCATCAAATAGTTTGCTGTATTCTAATGCAATTGCATCTAGAATTTCAAATCTTTTGTTTTCGAATAATAAATGAAATAAACCTTTGGTTACGCCATTTACATTTGCGAAAACTTCTAAAAGAGCACTTTCCTTAACTTCAACTTTTGCAGTTGGGTTTTGAATAAAGGTACTCAATTCTGCATTTGTCTCAATTGCCAAAGCAATTGACTTCATATCGTTATTGACAGCTTCGGCAACACCTTTAGAGTTTGCTAAGTCTAGAATTGCTTTTGCATAACGAATTGCTGCTCTTGTACTTGCCATAATCTTAGTTTAACTTTACGTCACCTAACATTTTCTCTACTAATTTAGCCTGAGATTCTTTGTTAGATAATTCTTCTTTCAATAATTTTTCAGCAATACTTAATGATAAAGTTGAAACTTGAGATTTCAATTCTGCCATTGCAGCATTTTTTTCACTTTCGATAGCCGCTTTAGCCTGCTCGATCATTTTTTGACCTTGTGCTTGTGCTTCGTTTTTAGAATCAGCAATCATTTTCTCTTTCATTTCGCGAGCTTCTTTCAACATCGCATCACGTTCAGCACGAGCTTCGTTCAAAATTCTTTGATTGTCAGCTTGTAAGTTTTGCATTTCTTGTCTAGCGTTTTCAGCAGAAAGTAATGCATCTTTAATACCTTGCTCTCTATCGTTTACTGCGTCAAGAATTGGTTTCCAAGCGAATTTTTTCAATAAAAATATTAATCCAACAAATATTAGAATCTGCCAAAAGAACAAACCGAACTCAAACTGATTTATTAACTTTTCCATTATATATGATTATAAATTTTAAATTATGTCTTTTTAACTGCACAAGGCAATTTTAATGTTTTATTTTTAAAACAATAGTTACAACCAACCGTTGCAACTATTGTTTTTTGTGTTTTAATTAAGCAGCGAATAACGCAGCGAAACCAATTCCTTCAATAAGTGCAGCAGCGATAAGCATAGCTGTTTGGATTTTTCCTGAAGCTTCTGGTTGACGAGCGATAGCGTCCATTGCTGAACCACCAATTCTACCAATACCTAAAGCAGCTCCGATTACGATTAATCCTGCTCCAATGAAATTTAAACCGTTCATATATGTATATATTAAAAATTAAACATTCAATTTTGATTTTAGATTTTTGACGTTAGATTTTAGATTATTATAATTAAATCTGAAATCTAAACTCTGAAATCTAAATTTTAGTGGTGCCCCTCCTCTTCGTGGTGGTGCTCTTCTACTGCTGAACCAAAATAAAGTGCAGACAGCATTGTAAAAATATAGGCTTGTAAAAATGCAACTAAAATCTCTAGTATAGAAAGTGCAAATGATAATCCAAAAGAAAGACTGCTTCCAATCCAGCTCTTAAAGATAAACATTAATCCGATGATACTCATTAATACAATGTGACCTGCGAAGATATTTGCATACAAACGAATCATTAATGAAAATGGTTTGATGAAAACCCCTAGCAATTCAATTGGAGCCAAAATAATTCTCATTGGTTTTGGCACTCCCGGCATCCAGAAAATGTGACCCCAGTAGTTTTTATTTGCAGTAAGGTTTGTAATTAAGAAAGTAAGGATTGCTAAAGAGAATGTAATTGTTAAATTTCCTGTAGCATTAATTCCTAGTGGAGTTAATCCGAAGATATTTAAAAACAATACAAAGAAAAATATTGTCAATAAATAACTCATGTATTTTTTATGATGCTTTTCTCCAATATTAGGAATAGCAACTTCGTCACGAATGAAAACTACAAGTGGTTCAAAGAATCTTCCTGCTCCAGAAGCGATTCCTCCATTTTTAGCATATGATTTTGCTAAACTTGTAAATAACCAGAACATTAATAATGCTGCTACAAAAATAGAAAGGACCGTTTTTGTAATTGAGAAGTCTAATGGACGAACATTTGTTGGATGACCTGTTTTTTCATCTTCAGTAATTGTTCCGGCAGCATCTGTTTTGTAGATTTTACCATCATGATGATTAATCACGTAATAATTACCGTTTGATTCTGCTACTGCATGACCGTGGTTAAATTTTGAAGAAGAAAAAATTTGAAGACCATTATCCAAAATAATTACCGGTAATGGAAAACCATAATATTTACCAGTCTCATCATCTTGTGTTAAAGTAAAATCATGAGAGTCCAAAACGTGATGGCCAATGAAAGCCTTAATTTTAGATTTTACATCAGTTGGTTCTGCATGGTGCCCTTCAGAAGCTGCTTCGTGAGCTGTTTCAGTTTGAACATGCGCCGAGTCTTTTTCTGAATTAGAAAAGCTCATTAGTGGAAGACAAGCTACAAAAGCTGCAAGAATAAATCTGAGTGGTTTGTTTGAAATCACCATATCTGTGGAAATTCTTATTTTTTATGTTTCTAAAATTTGGTGCAAAGGTACATTTTTTATTAATATTCAAAAGGATATGAAAAATTATTTTTGAACCTTGTTTTAAAGAATCCGCATTTTAACGCTTTTCATTTAATAATCGGACAGTTAAAATCGTTTGAAATAACAAAAAGAGAATAAATGTTACAAAAAAATTGATTTTTTCAACACGGATGTTGTGAATCTTGTCGGATAAAATCGGCCGCAAAACAAAATAATACACAAACATTTGAATAAAAGTTCCAAGCATAAAAAACATTCCGATGCTGTCGAACTTGTCTTTTTTGAATTTTACTGTTAGTGTTAATAGTAAAGCAGAAAAAAATAAAAAGATCAAATACAATACTTCTATACTGTAATGAAAGTTTTGATCATTAATTTTAAAAATATAAAAAACTCCCTTATGTATTATATAGGAAGCAAATGCAAGAATATGCAGATGAAGAATAAGTTTGTAGTTTTTTAAAAACATCCCGAACAATTTTTTGCAAAGATGCAATATTTATTCAAGCCGTTTTTAAAACTTAATTTACTTTGTTTTATTGATTTCGTTTACCTGACGAATTACATTATATAATGCAATTGCAACTCCAACCATAACTAATACTTTATTATAGTATATTTTTTCGCTTGGATGGTTTTCATCTAACCAGGTTCCTAAATAAGAAAACAAAAAAATAATAACCCCCATTTGAATAGGAATATTTATGAGGGCTATCCATTTATTATTTTGTTTTTTATTCGGGTCCTTTTCCATCTTCTAACATAATTACTGGATTTGAATGTGCCAGCATGGTACAAGTTGCTGTAAACTCTGCTCCTGGTTCTATAGACAGTTTTCCAACGGCAACTTCGCCGTGAATTTTTGCCGCTGCTTTGATATTAAGGATTTCAAGAACTTTAATTTTTCCATGAAATTCTCCTTCGATATCGGCATTATTACAAATGATTTCTCCTTTTACTGCGCCTGTTGCGCCAATCACTAATTTTCCCTGCGAGGTGAAATTTCCAATCAATTCGCCGTCTAATCTAAAATCGGCTTTTGAAACAATATCTCCTACAATAGAAGTTCCTTCAACAATTCGGTTTGTTTTTCCTAAAAGTTCAGTTCCGTTTTTTTTTACTTTGTCAAACATTATATTATGGGGTTTTTGGGGCAAGGTAGGCGTCTAGGTTCTTTTTAATTTGAACCACTTTGTAATTATCTGCTGATATAATAATTGACGGATGTGCAATTTTATATTTATCGTCTTCTCTCAAAACTCCTGCCACATCTCTGGCATAAGCTTCAGATTTTAAACCATGAATTGACACAAAACTTTGGGTTCTGTTGTATTTATCAAAAGACGTTGTTAATCTTTCAAAATTTTCGACTAACAAAAATACTCTAATTGCTTCTTCAATTTTTTTAACTGTTTTAGTATCCGTATTAGAAACCAGATATACAATTTTCCAGTTTTTATTATCTACAGTTGTAAAATTAAGTCTTTCTAAAGCTGGAACATCTTTCTCCAAAATTTCTCTTGCCTTTTTTCCTTCTTCACTATTTGGATAATTATCTGCCACGTTTTCTAAACCTTTTTTATAAGCATCCAGTCCGTTAACTTTTCCTAAAGTGTTTGCTTTTAGTAATTCAAATTTAGAAACAATCTCTTCTCCAGAATATTGATTGATCAAATTATCAATATTATCTAAGACAACATCAAAATTCTCTTCCTGAAATAGTTTATACCATTTTTGGTATTCTTTTTCAGGCGAAGCAATATCATCAGCATTTGTATTATTTAAAATCTGAGCATATCTCGAAGTTGGATAATTTGTTGTTATGTCTGATTTAATTCTTGCTGCTTTTTCCGGATCTGTAATTTGATATATTTTATACAAATTATACTTCGATGGAAGCACGAGTTTTTCTTCTGGATTATTTTTTAGTAATTGCTCCAGTTTATCACTTGCCAGTTTATATTCCTTAAATTTTTCCTTATATATAAGACCTAATTGATAATAGGCAAAGTTGCGTTCTTTACCAATACTGTCCATTGCTGTTTGTGTTTTCGGAAGTTGTTTTTCGTAAAAAACAGTTGTGTATTTTTCTATAACAACCGTGTCTTTCAACTTCTCCGCATCCGCTTCATTTATACTGTCATTGAGCATTGCTGCATCATTTGCAGATTTTATTGTAGCCAGTCTCCAGTTGCCGCCAAGCGTTCTGTTACCCCACATTTTTTTAAACTGGAGTTTTCCGTATGCAACAGTTGTTGGGTTGTAAAAGTAAAAAGTACTTGCAGTGGCATCATTTCCAGATGGAGGTCTTATTCCGTCATCAGGATCAACAGGTTTTCCTAATGAATTTGGGTTTATTGCTGTTGGCGCATTCGACGCATTTGTGTTTCGGTCAATATTTGCTAACTTCTCTTTTTCTTTCTCTTCTAAAATTCGTTTTGCTTCGTCTTTCTTTTTCAGCTCGGCAATATAATTTTCAAAATAAATTTTTCTGTCAGCATCAGGCAATCCGTAAACTTTAATAATACTGTCATTTCGTTTTGCAATTCCTTCGTATTTAATTACGTTGTCAAGATTTTTTCTGTTTTTCTCTATTAAAACAAATTCCCTTGTTTTTGGATCTAACTTGGTCAATGTACTGTCATAATATTTAGCAGCCATTGTATAATCTGTATTTTTAAAATACATGTTTCCAATGTTTCGGTAAGCCGATGCCATTAAATAAGGATCTGTAGATTTTCTGCCTAAAGATTTATTGTAGAATTTTAATGCATTTTCTTTGTCTTTCTTTTTATCATAGAAAACTCCCATTTCATAAAAAAGAACATCATAATAAGGTCGATTTTCACGATCTGCAACTAGCTTATTATAGATTTTTAAAAATATAGTATCGTTGCCTTTTTCATAATCGTACATCTGCGCTTTTTTTGCGTAAGCGTGCATCATGTATTTTCTGTTGGCTTTACGATTCATATCGATTACGCCATCATAATAATAGGTGGCGCTGTCTTTATTTCCAACCTCCTGATACATTTGTCCCAGGATGAATTTATAACGGGCACGATCTTCGTTTATTCTTGAAAATTCTTCTGCAATTCTAAGTTTTGCAACGGCACTGTCTCTTTCTTCTAAATTCAGGAAAGCTTCGGCCAATAAAGCATTGGCATCAGAAAATGTTTGTTTATTTAAATCTGTTTTCTTTAATAATTGATTGATATTTTTAACTACAATCGCATCATTTCCTAAACGCATATTGGTTTTTTCGCGCCAGATTTTTGCTGTATAAATATTACTACTGTTTGGGTATTTGTAGAGAATGTAATTGAAAGCATCTAAGGCCGGAATAAAACGCTGATCGTAATATCTGGCTTTTCCAAGCATTAAATATGCCTCGTCAATTTGATAGTTTCTTTCTCTTCCTCCAATATTCATGGAGTGTTTTTGAATTGCTTTTGTTGCTTTAGTTTCTGCTTTTTCGAAGTCAGGATTTTTTGTTTTTGATCCTTCCGAAAAATTTTCATCAAACTGCATTTTTTCTATAGGAAGCCTTTTCCAGAAATTGTCCTGATTATTGGCCTGAATAGCCAGCAGCCCTTTGTCAAGACCAATTCCTCCATTGTACAAAATGTTATATTTTGTACTTAATGCATGGGAATTTCTGTTCACAAAAGTATTATTCTTGGTAGAACATGCTATCAAAAGGAGAAAAAACGTGAGAAAAAAACTATATTTAAGAGTATTCTTTTTCAATAGAACTGATTTTAAAGCATTAACTTCTAAAAAGCATTTTTAGTATAATGACTTGTAAAAATACACTTCTTTTTTGAAACTTTAGAGACTTATACAGCAAAAAACAATTCCAATTCTTGTAAGGTTTCTTCTGAGGTTTGAATATCCTTTACAATTTCACCTTTATTGAGTGCAACAATTCTATCGCAAACCTCAACGGTGTGTTGTAAATCATGGCTCGAAACCAAAACAGTAACGTTTGGATTTTCAGCTAATTCTTTAATAATTTTCTTTAATCTGCTTACTGTTGTCGGATCTAAATTTGCAAAAGGTTCGTCTAAAATTACTACTTCAGGATTTCCAATAAGTGTGGCAATAATTCCAACTTTCTTTTGATTTCCTTTTGATAAATCACGAAGGTATTTTTTGTTGTTTAAAATTTCTCCATTAAAAAATTCTTCATGTTTCGCTAGCAATGCATCAATATCGGCTTTATTTTGATGACGTAAATCTCCAATAAAATAAAAATATTCTTCGGGAGTTAAATAGCCAATCAGGAAACTTTCATCTAAAAAAGAACCTGTAAAAGATTTCCAGTTTTCACTCGTATTTACCTGAATATCATTGCTTGTTATATTTCCTGTCGAAGGCTGGATTAAATCTAAAAGCAAACTAAAAAAAGTAGTTTTTCCTGCTCCGTTATTGCCCACTAATCCAAAGCTCTGTCCTTTTGGAATTTCAAGATTTTGGATATTTAAAACTGTAGTACCGTTATATTTTTTTGAAAGTTGATTTACTTGTATCATTGTAATTTTAGATTTTAGATTGTTGATTTTAGATTAATTATCAAATTGACTCATTTTCTAATTATCTAATTAACTCTTTTGTTTATACGCATTTATTGTACTGTACTTTTCGATTTTATATCTTTTTTCGATTAAAGAAAAAACTTTGTCTTTAAAGATAAAACCTAAAACACCTGCTCCGGCAACTAGTGCTAATCCGAGGTTTTTATTGTCAAAATAAATTCCTGCTCCATATAGTCCTAAAGGCAGTAAAATTTTTGGAAGCGTTAATAACATCGCACTTACATTAAACGCTTTTTTATCTCCAAAAGCACCGCCTGCATTACTTAAATCGATTGGAGTTTTAGTAAAAGCACCTCCCAATAAAACTAAATGCGAATTGACTCCAATGTTATAAATTGCTGCAACAACAATCGTTAAATAAATCTGCCATCCAAAATAAATATAAAATGAAGCCAGAATTGTAGAAATAATTGTGGCAATAACAATCAGCCACCATTTTGCCATAATATAACCGCGATACGGAATATTTTGTGTCATCATTAATTGATAATATGCACTATCCCAGCTTGGAACAAATTGTCCAAAGACAAATAAAAATCCGCCCGAAACAAAAATCCCTGCTAAAAGGTGCATTACTGGTTTGTCGTAGGTTTCAATTCCTCCGGAGAAAAATAAAAATCCGTAGAACAAAAATAAAATGCTCATAAAAATAGTCGTTTTCGACCTTTTGTTTCTTTTGATAAGTTTAATATCGTTTTTCAGAAACGTTCCCAAAGTTCCAAACTGATTCAGCCACGAAAGATTTTCTGTTTGAGCAACATCTTCTTTTACAGAAAGCCCAGCGTCGAGATAAAGATTTTTTTTGAGGAATTTAAAACTAAAAATATACAAACCTGCTAATACTAAAACGGGAATTAAAAATAATCCTTTTATATTATAAAGTCCTTGAAAAAAGGGAGTTGTGAAAATTGTGACATCAAACAATTTGTAATATTGCGCACCGCCCAAAACAAGAATTAATCCAAGAAAGACAACAAATAATTTATCGATATTGCTTAAAATTATATTTAAAAAATTGTTGATGTATATAAAAGAAAGCATTGCCAAATTCCAGAAAATAATGGCTGTTATATCATATCCTTCAATTGCCAAAACAACTGAAAACGGAACAAAGAATAAAGCATGAACCCAATTAAAAAAAGACAAAACAGTTTTGCCCAATGAAAAATGAACAATTACGGGTTTCTTAAAAGGCAAAACCAATAACGGTTTTATATTTAAAACGGGAATTGATTGCAGCAGCAAACGAATTACTAAATCAAGAAGAAAGTAATAAATCAAAAACCTGTTTACGGTTACAAATGGTTCCAGATGCATTTCTTTAAGAATGTAAAATGCCCCAACACCCATTCCTATAAAAATTAATGAAAAATAGATCATTAAAAACCCCAGTATAATTTTCATTGCCAGGTTTTTACCAAATGATGCCGACCTGATAAAGGCTTTCCATTCGAGATAAATAAACTTTTTAATCATGGTTAATTGGTTTTGATTTTTGTAGTAAGAGATCAAATGTAGGAAAACGTTACAAAAAAAGTTAAAAAAAATATTTTAGTAAGTGTCAATTACTTATGGTTTGCTACTTTTGCAAAAAAATTAAATCATGCCTTCATTCTTAAAACTTATAATTAAAGAGGTAAAACGTGAAACTGCCGATGCGGTTTCGGTACTTTTTAATGTTCCAGAAGAACTTAAACAAGACTATAAATTTATAGCCGGACAATACATAAATTTAAAATTAACGCTTGATAATCAAGAAATTCGTCGTGCCTACTCTATTTGTTCTGCACCAGAAAGCGGTGAATTGCGAATTGCGGTTAAGGCTGTAAAAAGCGGTTTGTTTTCGCAATTTGCGAATACAATACTAAAAGCAGGAGACGTTCTTGAAGTGGGTCAGCCAGAAGGAAAATTTACTTTTGAGCCTGATGCTGAAAGACAAAAAAATTATGTGGCGTTTGCTGCCGGAAGTGGAATCACGCCGGTACTTTCTATTTTAAAATCAGTTTTAAAGAATGAACCAAAAAGTTCATTTGTATTGGTTTACGGAAACAGAACTCCTGAAGCAACTATTTTTCATCAGGAATTACACGACTTACAATTACAGTATGTTGGCCGTTTTTTCGTGCATTATGTTTACAGTCAGGCGAAAGTTGAAAATGCATTGTTTGGAAGAATCGAAAAATCGACCGTAAATTTTGTATTGAACAACAAACACAAAGAATTAGAATTTGATAAATTTTATTTGTGCGGACCTGAAGAAATGATCAATACAGTTTCGAATGTTTTGAAAGAGAAAAACGTAAAAGAATCTGCTATTAAATTTGAACTTTTTACTAGTTCTTCTGAAGAACACGTAATCCAGGGTTCTCAGGAAGGACATACTAAAATTACTGTTTTAGTTGATGATGAAGAAGTTACTTTTGAAATGTCTAAAAAACAAACTATTCTTGATGCAGCTTTAAAACATGGTGTTGATGCTCCTTACTCTTGTCAGGGCGGAATTTGCAGCAGCTGTTTAGGAAGAGTTACCGCCGGAACTGCTGAAATGACAAAAAATTCTATTTTAACAGATGGTGAAATTGCCGAAGGTTTAATTTTAACTTGTCAGGCGCACCCAACTTCAGATACTATTTATGTAGATTACGACGACGTTTAATCTTCTAAATTTTAAAATATAAATTCCAAATCCCGATTTTACAATTGGGATTTGGAATTTTTTTTGTGAGTTATTTCTTTTATCCCGTTTAAAATTTAGAAAGTATACTTTTCAAATTTAAGAAATACACAAAAAAGCATTCAAATAATTGGGTTATTTTTAAAAAACATACCAGAAATTTAGTATATTAGTAGTGCACTTAAGACTTGTCAAAACGTTTTTTAAAACATTCAATATTATGGCAATGCATCACTACCTCCGTCTAACTTTTATATTACTTTTTGTAATAACTTCTCTTTTTTGTATCTACTTCGTAATCAAAAAAAGAAGAAACAGAAAAGCTCCTAAACTACTTTCAAAAGAAAAGTATGATTGCTCAAAGAATGAGGGAATGACCGAAATATCAATCTCTAATGATAGCTTTTTTAATATTTGGCCTTATGTAAGTGAATTGAAAGCGGCTAAAATTCTATCGAAAAAAATTAAAGAATCTGAATTGGTACATAAAGTTTACAGAAATTCAACCAATGATTTTGAACATATTTTGTTAGCCACTGAAAAAGAAAATCATTTTGTAAAAGTTGTAGTTGATAAAAACAAAAAGAAAGCGATAGGATATCTTCTTTTGGATTTATAAGAAATTCCAATAAAAAAAATTCCAAATTCCATTTAACGTTGGAATTTGGAATTTTTTTATTGAAACTTAACTATTTAGTTTAATTGGTTCTTAATTTTAGAAACAACGTCATCTGGAGAAATTGTTCTCATTGCATCTTCGTAACCTTCTACCATTTTATTTCCGTAAACAGAAGTTGGTAATTTTGGATATTGATTTCTATCTGAAGTTAAAGCATTTTCTAAATTTTGGTTGAAAGGTAAAAATCCCGCATAAGGATGTGTTGCGCCCCAAAGTGTAATTACTTTTACACCAAGCATTGCAGCAATATGTGCATTTCCAGAATCCATAGAAAGCATTACATCAAGATTGCTTATTAATTTTAGTTCCTGCTGAAACTTAATTTTTCCGGCAACATTTATTACATTTTTAAAAGGTTCTGAAAGTGAATTTAAAATTTCAATTTCTTTCTTTCCTCCTCCAAAAAGTAAAATAGTATAATCTTTATTTTCTGCCAGTTTTGTTATTACTTCCTTCATTAAATCTAAAGGATAAACTTTAGAATCGTATTGGGCAAAAGGAGCAATTCCAATTAGTTTTTCATAATGTTCTTCAACCAAATCTGTGATTTCTCCACCAAAAATTGCCTTTTTAGGAAACTCTGGGTTCGACAAATCTACAGGAAAACCAAGTTGTTCAAACACTTTTGCATGTCTTTCGAACATCGTTGGCAATTGCTTGAAAATTTTGTTTTCTGCTCTTGTCAATTCTTTTTTTCCTTCTCGGCCTTTATCTACAGTTGCTCTTTTTTTTCCGCTTAAAGCGAAAAGCAAACTCACCACTTTAGATCGTAAAACATTATGAAGATCTGCAAAAGCATCTATTTTGAGTTGTTGTACGTCTTTATATAAACGTATAAGTCCCGGAAAACCTTTGTGTCTTTCTTTTTCATCAAAAGCAAAAAACTCAAGATTGGGGATTCCGTCAAAAAAAGGTTTAAAAAAAGGGCGGGAAATAACGGTTAGTTTCACCGTTGGATATTGCTTTACAAAAGCGCGTAAAACAGGAACCGTCATGGCGACATCTCCCATTGCGGAAAGTCTCATGACGGCTATATGTTTAATTTGGCTGTTAGACAACTCTGCCAAATTATTTTTTGTTTTGGTATAAAACCGGGTTCAAATCATCGTCGTTGTACATTTTCATTTGTTTGTACACTTTCATGAATTTTTCTCCACTTTCGATATCAGTCAATAATTCTTCAATTGCTGTAGATAAATCTGTTCTTTGCTCTAAAAGAATATTTAATTTTTCCTGACATTTATCTCTGTGTTCCTGAGTTGCTTCTGCACGAGTCGCTTCTTCATTCATGTGATAAATTTTTAAAGCCAGAATAGACAATCTGTCAAATGCCCAAGCCGGACTTTCAGAGTTGATTTTTGCTCCGTCTTTTGCTTTTACATGGCTGTATTTTTGCAAAAAGTAACTGTCGATATATTCAACCATATCAGTACGCTCCTGATTTGAAGCGTCAATGCGTCTTTTTAAAGTCAAAGCTGCTACAGGATCAATTTGCGGATCACGAATAATATCTTCAAAATGCCATTGAACAGTATCAATCCAGTTTTTTAAATATAATAAATGTTCGAATTTATCTTTTGGAAACGGATTGTTTATAGGCTGGTCAACATTATCAAATTGATGATAATCCTTAATGCTTTGTTCGAAAACAGAATATGCTAATTTTGAAAACATGTCTTTATTTTTTAGAGATACAAAGATACTTTTTATACTTTTATGCTGCGAAAAAAAGAAATTATTTTTTGTTTTTATATAATTGTTCGTTAATAAATTAAAAAATCATCATGAAAATTCATTATATATCTGAAAACAATAGTGTTCTAAATCATTTTCTGGGACAAATTAGAAATGTAAATGTGCAGAACGACAGTATGCGTTTTAGAAGAAATATTGAACGCATTGGCGAAATTATGGCTTATGAATTAAGCAAAACTTTACCGTATAAAAGTGTTGAAATTCAAACTCCGCTAGGCATCAAAAAAACAACTGAAATTGAAACTGATTTGGTTTTGTGTCCAATTTTAAGAGCCGGATTACCGCTTCATAATGGCTTTTTAAATTATTTTGACCACGCCGAAAACAGCTTTGTTTCTGCCTGTAGGTTTCATCCAAATGGTGGTGACGATTTTGAAATTTTAGTTGAATATCAGGCTATTTCAAACTTAAACAACAAAACGGTTTTACTTCTTGATCCTATGCTTGCTACTGGACAATCTATTGTAGCGGTTCATAAAAAACTGATTGAAAATGCTGCTCCTACAGAATTTCATATTGTAGTAGTTATTGCTGCTCCGGAAGGAATTGCTCATCTTGAAAAGAACCTTCCCGAAAATTGTCATTTATGGGTTGCTTCTTTAGACGAAAAACTGAATGACAAAAATTACATTGTTCCCGGACTTGGTGACGCCGGCGATCTTGCGTACGGAAGTAAATTATAACTGAGAGAAAAAAGTAAATAAACTGCACAAAATCAAAACATAAAATACAATTTCGTTGTTGAGTTTTTGCTGCATATATTCTACGTGACTTGCCGCCATCATTGATAATGGTGCAATGCTGAACAATAATAAATCATTCGTTTTATCTGGCGAAATAAGGAAAACAAGAACCGCAATAAAAAAACAGGCTACCACTTTTTTATACGATGTATGCACAATTTGCGGTCTGTTTGACAAGGTTGTTAACATTGAAAACACAAAAAATACAACAACTGCTGCATATATCGAAAGCGCTCCATTTTCGTAATTATTTTTAAAATAATCTATTCTAAAATCGACCATGGCACGTTCCTGAACAAACTTAACAGCATCAATATGGAACATTAATGAAACCATATAAAACACGATTGACACAGCCAAAAGTGCAATAAATGGCAGAACCCAGTTTCTATAATCTCTCGAAACGTGAAAAATTATCGATATAAAAACTAAAATTACAAAAAGGATACTCCAAAATTGAAATAAAGAAGCTACAAAAATCCAAAAAGAAGCGTCGAATATTTTTTCTTTTGATGCTTTTAAAGACTGAAGGGAAATTAATCTTCGAAGTGCCAATAATATAAAGAAATTGGCATAAACAACATTTGGATGGTTGAATATTGTTGGGAAAAACAAGATGAATAATAAGTAGAAAAATATCGCGTAACCGTTGTCTTTACTGAGCCCGTTTTTCTTGACAATAAAATTGACCATGAAGAATGAAGCAAAAATAAAACACAGTAAACTTACTTTTTGAAATATCGTAAAATAAGAATTTATCCAAGACGTTTCTCGAATTTGAAACATAAAGAAGAAAACCAGTATCAAAATTACAACCAACGAATAATTTAATGGTGTAGATTTTTTAAAAACACTTGTTATCATAAGGATATTTTATACTTTTGTGACTGTAAATATAATACTTGTTTAAAAAGGAAAACCAACAAGTTGAAAAAAGATTCTCAGTTTGAATTTTGCTTCAAGGCGTTAAAACAATAATAACATATAATTTTATAAATTATGAAAGCTTTTTTTGAAGGAATACAATACTTATTCGTTAACATTTTATTTGCTCCACTTGACTTTTTACGTCATTTAGAATTAAAAACATGGTTTGGTGCAAACACTATCAACTGGATTTTTATGATTATCTGTTCTGCAGCAATCGTATATTGGATTAAACAATTACGTATTTTTGATGCTGCAGGAACTGAAAACCAAGATACAACGGCTCACTCTTTCTTAAAGTAAGTCGAAGCCGATATCCTTTCTAAAATACATCTTATCAAAATTTAGTTTATCTATATTTTGGTAAGATTTTTTTATGGCCTGTTGAAAATCATCTCCATATGATGTCACAGTCAAAACACGTCCTCCATTACTAACGACATTTTCGCCATCTAATTTTGTACCGGCGTGAAAAACTATCGAATCAGTAATATTTTCTAAGCCTGTAATTACTTTTCCTTTTTCGAAATCTTCAGGATATCCGCCAGAAACTACCATAATTGTAGTTGCACTTCTTGGATCAACTTTTAATTCGAATTCATCTAATTTTTGATTGGCAACCGAAAGAAACAATTCAACTAAATCAGATTCTAATCTAGGAACTACAACTTCAGTTTCAGGATCTCCCATTCTTACGTTGTATTCAATAACAATTGGTTCATTTTTTACATTGATCAAACCAATAAATACAAATCCTTTATATTCGATTCCGTCTTTTTGGAAACCTTCAATTGTTGGTTTTACGATACGAGTTTCGATTTTTTCCATCAAAACAGCATCAACATAAGGAACTGGAGAAACTGCTCCCATTCCGCCTGTATTTAATCCTGTATCGCCTTCACCAATTCTTTTGTAGTCTTTTGCTGTTGGAAGAATTTTATAGCTTTTTCCATCTGTTAAAACGAAACAGCTTAATTCGATTCCGTCCAAAAATTCTTCGATAACCACTTTAGAACTTGCTGCTCCAAATTTCTCGTGAACCAGCATATTTCTAAGTTCTGTTTTTGCTTCTTCAAGATCCTGAATAATCAAAACTCCTTTTCCTGCTGCTAAACCATCTGCTTTTAAAACGAATGGAGATTGTAATGTTTCTAAAAATTTACATCCTTCTTCAACCGTTTCGGCAGTAAAACTATCATAAGCCGCAGTCGGTATATTGTGTTTCATCAAGAATTCTTTTGCAAATTCTTTACTTCCTTCTAATTGAGCTCCTAATTTTGATGGACCAATTACCGGGATATTTTTTAAACTTTCGTCGTTTTTAAAATAATCATAAATACCTTTTACCAACGGATCTTCTGGCCCTACGACTACTAAGCTTATGTTTTCTTTAAGCACTAATGCTTTTATTGCTTCAAAATCAGTTGGAGCAATTGCCACATTTTCAGCAATTGCAGCTGTTCCTGCATTTCCTGGTGCAACAAAAAGTTTTTCGCAAAGCGGGCTCTGAATCATTTTCCACGCAAAAGCATGTTCTCTTCCGCCTGATCCCAATAATAAAATTGTCATGGTATAGTTGTATTTATGTTGTGGTGCAAAAATAGTTGCTTTTAACCGTATATAATAATTTTTTTTACTTACTTTTGACGTTAGTAATGCGAAAGGTATGATAATCTCATTTGGATCGAAAGAAACTGAAAAAATTTGGAATGGTGTTGTTGTCAAAAAACCTTCAATTGAAATACAGCAAATTGGTAGAAGAAAACTTAGAATGCTTCATAACTCTCAAAATTTAACCGATTTAAGAATTCCACCTTCTAACCGTCTTGAAAAATTAAGCGGTAATTTAAAGGATTTTTACAGCATCCGAATTAACAATCAATGGCGCATAATTTTTGTTTGGGAAAATGGAAATGCTTCAAATGTTGAAATTATCGATTATCATTAAAAAAGAATTAAAATGGAAAAATTAAAAAATATACATCCAGGAGAGATTTTATCGGAAGAATTTTTAATTCCTCTAAATATTACACCTTATCGTTTATCTAAAGATTTGAAAATTCCGCAAACGAGGATTTCTGAAATCATTAAAGGTAATAGAAGAATTACTGCTGATACTGCTCTGCGATTAAGTCATTATTTTGGAAATTCTGCTAAATTTTGGCTGGGACTTCAGGACGATTTTGATATTGAAGAAGAAGAATCAAATAAACGTCAGGAATTGAAATCAATTAAACGTTACGATTTAAAAGAAGCTGTTTAATGGTTCACCTTTTTGATCTTTCCCTTCAATTAAATGGTTTTCCTATAAAGAAAGCCAAAGCCGAATTGGATAAAATTGTTCATTTTTCTGAAGAAGAATATGCTTCATTTCTCCAAAGTCAAAAGAAAGAAATTGTTGATTTTCATTTAAAGAATAACTCTTTTTATCGAGAATTAGTTGGAAATACAACTGTCGAAAATTGGGAAGATTTACCGATTTTAAACAAACAAAATCTGCAAAAACCTCTCGAAGAAAGACTTTCAAACGGTTATTCAAAAAACAATATTTACCTCAACAAAACCTCCGGATCAAGCGGAACACCTTTTGTTTTTGCTAAAGATAAATATTCGCACGCTTTAACATGGGCTTCAAACATTATGCGTTTTGGTTGGTTTAATATTGATTTTAATCATTCGTACCAAGCACGTTTTTATGGCATTCCGATGGATTTTATTGGATACCAAAAAGAACGTTTCAAAGATTTCCTGACACATCGTTTTCGTTTTCCGGTTTTTGATTTATCTGATGATATTTTAGAAAAATTTCTGCAGAAATTCAAATCGAAAAAATTCGATTATGTCAATGGTTATACCAGTTCTATTGTTTTATTCGCCAAATTTTTAGAACAGAGAAATATCTTTCTAAATGAAATCTGTCCAACATTAAAAGCTTGTTTTGTGACTTCGGAAATGCTTTTTGAAACAGATAAAAAACTGCTGGAAAAACAATTCGGCATTCCGATTATCAGCGAATATGGTGCTTCTGAACTTGATCTAATTGCTTTTGAAAATCCACAAGGCGAATGGCAGGTAAATGCTGAAACTCTTTTTGTAGAAATTTTAGATGAAAACAATAATGTTGTTCCACATGGAACGGAAGGAAAAATTGTAATTACATCTTTATTCAACAAAGCAAATCCTTTTATCAGATATGAAATTGGAGATATCGGAATTCTTGATGAAAAAAGTACTCCTCAAAAACCAATTTTAAAAAAATTAATTGGCAGAACAAATGATGTTGCCATTTTACCAAGCGGAAAAAAATCTCCTGGTTTGACATTCTATTATGTAACCAAAAGCATTATTGAAGATGATGGAAACGTAAAAGAATTTATAATCAAACAAACTCATTTAGATATTTTTGAAATTGAATATGTTGCTGAAAAAGAATTGGTTTCAGAACAAATTCAAAAAATAAATGAAGCCATCGATTTATATTTAGAGCCGAATTTAAACTTCACTTTTACTAGAAAATCTGTTTTAGAAAGAACCAATCGTGGGAAATTAAAACAGTTTAAATCGTATTTATAAATATAAATAAAATCTTACATTTGTTTTTCTAATAAAAACTTATGGACGATCAATCTCTGCTTTCTGAAGAAAGTATCTCTAATAAAATATATTTTATCCGTGGTCAAAAAGTGATGCTTGATAGCGATTTAGCTTTACTTTATGAAATAGAAACGAAAGTATTAAAACAAGCCGTTAAAAGAAATTTATCCAGATTTCCCGAAGATTTCATGTTCGAACTTACTAAGTTAGAGTATGATTCTTCAAGGTCACAAATTGTGACCTTGAAGAATGGAAGAGGATCTAATTTAAAATACTTGCCTTTTGCATTTACTGAACATGGTATTCTTATGCTTTCAAGTATCTTAAAAAGCGACAAAGCAATTCAAACCAATATTCAAATCATGCGTATCTTCACGAAAGTGAGACAAATGCTTTTGGATACAACGGAAATTAAAGTTGATATTCTGCAGATTCAAAAGAAGTTAGAGAATCATGATAAGAATATTGAATTAGTTTTTTCTTATTTAGATGAACTAACTGAGAAAAAAGAAAATGAAGTTGGAAGAATCAAGATTGGGTATAAAAATTAATCCTTTAAGATCACAAATTGTGATCTTAAAACTTGAAGTCACAATTTGTGACCTCAAGTTTATGCGAAGATTTTATGTTTAAATTGGAGGACACAAATTGCGACTTCAAGTTTTGCGATGATTGACTCTCAAAATATCTTAATTTCAGAATTGGATGTCACAATTTGTGATCTCCAATTCTATTTGTGATTCTCTAAGGTCGCAAATTGCGACCTTAGAGAGAATATTTAAACTTTCTTTATATATCTTGGTTTTATAACCAGCTGAGTAAATAGAAATCGTATCATCAATAAAACAGAAGACACTAAATTAAAACCATGAAAATCTCGATAAACACCAAAGTTGTGTTTTATCAATTTGAATTTTGAAGATGAAATAGAATCTTTTCGAATTCTATAAAAAGCTAAAGGTTCAGGAACTGGTTTTGTTTCTTTTATTTGTTTTAAAATCGTAAGCCACAAACGCCAGTCTTGCCTTTTTTGGGTATCTTCAATCACAATTTTTCCGAAGTAATCTGCATCATAAATGGCCGTTAAGTTACCAACGTAATTGCAAAAGAATAATTCATTGTAAGTTAGGTTTAAGGGCGCTTCTACTCTTCTGTTTAAATTATTACTCTCCTCATCAATACTGTCATAAAAACTAAAAGTAAACGGTAAATTATTTGCATTTAAAAACTGAAGCTGCTTTTCGAGTTTATTGGGAAACCATAAATCATCGGCATCTAAAAAAGCAATATATTTTCCGGAAGCTTTTTCTAAAGCAACATTTCTAGCGAAACCATTTCCAGAATTTTTAGGTAATTTGAAGAGTTTTATTCGGTTATCTTTTTCTGCAAAATCAGCAATAATTTTGACCGTTTCATCAGTCGATGCATCATCAACCAAAATCATTTCCCAGTTTTGATACGTCTGGTTTTGAACTGATTCTATAGTGGCTCTAATGAACTTTTCAGTATTATAGGTCGGTGTTAAAATAGATACTAAATCGTTCATTAATATGCTTTTTTATCTCCTTTAAATATGTTTATTACTGTTTGAGAAATTATTTTTAAATCCAGAATTAAAGACCAGTTTTCGATATAAAAAACATCAAATTTTATTCTGTTAACCATATCTCTTTCTGTTGTAATTTCTCCTCTAAAACCACTTACTTGTGCTAATCCGGTAATTCCTGGTTTAACAGAATGACGAATTATATATTTTTTTAACTTCTTTCCGTATTCCTTATTCTGTGACCAAAGGTGTGGTCTTGGTCCAACAACTGACATATCGCCTAATAAAACATTGACAAATTGCGGAAGCTCATCAATACTTGTTTTTCTCATGAATTTACCAATTGCTGTAACACGCGGATCATCTTTCGATGCTTCCTTCTCTGTTGTTTTATTCATTTTCATTGAACGGAATTTATAACAAATAAATTCATTTTCATCTATACCTGGTCTTCCTTGTTTAAAAAAAACAGGCCCTTTAGATTCTAGTTTTATCAAAATTCCTAATAATGGATATATCCATGATAATAAAAAAACAATAACTATAATAGAGAATAAAATATCAAAAAAGCGCTTTAGAATTTTAATTGCCGGTTCATTTAATATTGTTTGTTTCAACGAAAGCACAGGAAATAAATCGTAATAATCTATTTTTAGATTTTTTGAGAAAATCTCTTTTGTATCTGGAATAAATTTTATGCCTTTATTGTTTTCATAAGCAAAATCAATTAGTCCTTTTAAGTAATTATTTGATACTTCATGTAAAGAACAATATATTTCATCAACAGAATTTGCTAGTACAAAAGGTTTTAAATCTTCTAATTTACCTGTAATCTCTTGATTTTCTTTTTTATCTGAAAAAAATCCCAAAAAACGATATCCATAATCTTTTCTTGTTTCAAATAGATCTTTTAACCGAATTGCTTCTGGCGTAAACCCAATAATAATAGCATTTCTGTAATTACTTCCAGTTATTATTCTGTATTTTTTTAAATAAAAAAATAACAAAAACTTAAAAATGCTTATCAATACTGTGATTGAAAATGCAAATATTGCAATGGCTCTTTGTTCAAAAATCGCGTGCTTGGAAAATGGAAAAAAAGCAATTACAATTAAAAGAAACAGAATTGTTTGCTGGAATATTTTTGAAGCAATTACAACTGGTGGTGTGAATCGATATACATCGTAAAATTTTATAGAAAAAGCAATTAAGCTCCATCCTAAATATTGGTAAAAGACAAATAATAAAGTATTTGCAACTAATTCTTTAAAAACAAAAAAACTCAAAATAGCAATTACTATCAGATCTATTAAAATACTGATTGGCCTTATATATTTTGAGTATCTTCCTGTTTGAACCACCGTCATAAATTGTTTTTTCTATATACTATTTTATGTAATTCGAAAAATCCTTATGTTCTTCTTTAGAAAGTTCTTCTTTAGAAAGTGATCTAAAATAATCGTATGTAATTTTCATTCCTTCAGAACGGCTTACTTTTGCTTCCCAACCTAATAATTCTTTTGCTTTGGTAGTGTCTGGCTGACGCTGCAATGGATCATTTATAGGCAATGGATGATATACTACTTTTTGATTTGTTCCAGTAAGTTTTATAATTTCTTCTGCAAAATCTTTAATTGTAATTTCATCCGGATTTCCAATATTTACCGGATATACATAATCTGAATGTAATAATCTGAAAATACCTTCAACCTGATCGTCTACATAACAAAACGAACGGGTTTGCATACCATCTCCAAAAATAGTTAAATCTTCTCCGCGAAGTGCCTGACCAATAAACGCAGGAATAACACGTCCGTCATTCAGACGCATTCTCGGACCATATGTATTAAAAATACGCACGATTCTGGTTTCTACACCGTGAAATGTATGATATGCCATTGTTATGGATTCCTGAAAACGTTTAGCTTCATCATAAACACCTCTTGGTCCAATTGTATTTACGTTTCCGTAGTATTCTTCAGTTTGCGGATGTACTAACGGATCTCCATATACTTCAGAAGTCGAAGCGATGAGAATTCTTGCTTTTTTAACTCTCGCCAGACCAAGCAAATTGTGGGTTCCTAATGAACCAACTTTTAAAGTCTGAATTGGAATTTTTAAGTAATCAATAGGACTTGCAGGTGAAGCAAAATGTAAAATATAATCTAAATCACCCGGTATGTGGACAAATTTTGTAATATCGTGATGGTAAAATTCAAAATGCTCTAATTTGAATAAATGCTCAATGTTTTTAAGATCTCCGGTAATCAAATTATCCATTCCGATAACAAAATAACCTTCCTTGATAAATCGATCGCACAAATGTGATCCTAAAAAACCCGCTGCTCCGGTAATAAGTATTCTTTTCATAATGATTATTTATACAACGCAAATGTAAGTGTTTTGAAAATTATAGAACTATTATAAAAAACAAAACTGCCTAAAATTAATTAGGCAGTTATTTATTATATAAATGCTATTTTTAAATCAAATCATTCTTAAAAAGAAGAATGATTTTTATACTATTTCTTAGATTTTACTATTGTTTCAAGTGCTTCTATTTTTTTATTCTGTTCTATAATATATAGCGTTAACTCCTCTATTTTTTCTTGTTGAATTCTAAACATCTCTGATACGTTAATTCCTTCTTCTTTCACTTGTTTAGCAGATGGAACATTTGGTAAGTGTTTATTAGCTGCTATAAAAGTTTCTACTTCAGATAAAGGCATTAATTTATACTTATCATAAAATACATAATCTGCCCAAGTTCCATTTGAACTTAAACTAACGCGGATTTCATCTGTTAAGACACCTCCTTTTACAAAAAGTTTATAGTTGGCATAAAGTGGATTTGTCGGAAAAGTAGTTACATCAATTCCTACTTTTCCAGAACTGCTTATTTTCATTCTTTCTGCAGTATTTGTATAAAAATTAATTCCATTCCATCCAGAGAATGAAACTGTTGGCGATGGGCTAGAACTATCAAATTTGCTCATCGTCATACCATAATTTGCTATTGGTATATTGTTGGTTTGAGCATTTGAAAAACTATCTGTTGTTGTAAATCCAATTTTTCGATACACATTTACCGGATTTATAAGATTTATATTTCCATCAATTGTTAATTTCTCATTTGGATCAGTAACCGCAATTCCAATATTACTTGTTGTACTGGAATTTGTAGTAGCATATACAGTACCATATGGCACATAAATTTGCGAAAAACACATTGCAGAAATAAAAAATGTTAATATTGAAAATGATTTTTTCATGTCTAAATTTTTATGATTTAATTGTTTTTAAAAATAATTGTTTTACAGATAAAATTTATTGTTTAAGAAAATATTGTTAACATAGTATTTAACAATTTTTTTTGTTTATATGCTCTTTAAACTTTGTTTCAACAAAATCTTTCATTTCATTTTCAAATCGCTGCTTAGAAAATTTCATGGCATGTTCTCGAATTTTTTTAGGATCAAATTCTATTTTTTCAAAAGCAATTACAGCTTCTTTAATCTTTTTACACGATTGATCATTAAAAAAAATCCCTGTTTCATTTTCAACAACTGTTTCTAAAGCTCCTCCTTTTGCAAAAGCTATAACTGGAGTTCCACAAGCTTGTGCTTCAACAGGAATTATTCCAAAATCTTCCTGAGCAGCAAAAACGAATGCCTTTGCTTTTTGCATATAATTTTTAAGCATTTCATAATCAACAAAACCAACAAGTTTAATATTGCTTTTAGCTATTTTTTGCAGTTTTTTAAATTCTGGTCCATCTCCTGCAACGATTAATTTTAAATGTGGCAATTCATTAAAAGCTTCTACAATTAATTTAACTTTTTTATAGGAGACTAAACGCGAGGCTGTAAAATAATAATCTTGTTTTTGTTCTTCTAACTGGAAAAAATCAACATCAACAGGTGGGTAAATTACAATTGATTCCCGATTATAAATCCTTTTTATTCTTTTGGCAATATGGTCTGAATTTGCAATAAAAAAATCAACATTCTTAGAATTTGCAACGTCCCATTTTTTTATTTTATTTAAAACATGTTTAGCATAAATCCCTTTTATGCCCTTATTTAAATTGGCGTCTTGTAAATATTCTTCTTGTAAATCCCACACATAACGCATAGGCGAATGACAGTAGCAAATATGTAATTGTTCTTGTTTTGTTACAACACCTTTTGCTACAGCTGATGATGAACTAATGATTAAATCATAATTGCTTAAATCAAATTGTTCTATTGCAATTGGAAATAACTGCAAAAATTTACGGTGGTTTTTCTTTGCTGTTGGTAATTTTTGAATGAAGCTTGTTTTGGCTTTTTTTCCATTAAGAATGAAGTTTCGATCTTCATCATTAAGAAAATCTATTAATGCAAAATGATCAAAATTATTCCAAATTGAGTTAATGGAATGAATTACTTTTTCGGCACCTCCATTCACATAATACCAATCGTTAATTAGTGCTTTTTTCAAGTTATTTTGTTTTTTTCAAATTTTCAATTATAGAAATATAACGTTGTGATGTTATTTCCCAGTTAAATTTTTGAGATAGTTCAAATGATTTTTTACAAAGATCGGTATAGTTTTCTAAATCAATTAAATCTTTTATTTTTTGCACTAATTCTAAAGGTTTGCCTGGATCAAAAAACAATGCTGTTTCATTATATAATTCTTTATATACCGGAATATTTGACAAAATACATGGTGTAGAAACACTCATTGCCTCAAGTGCAGAAAGCCCAAATCCTTCGTAAAAAGAACCGTTAATAAGTGCTTTTGCTCCTTCCATTTCTTTTTTTAATTCAACATCTGAAATATCATTTAAAAATTCAACATTCAAACTATCAGATCCTAAAAGATCATTTTTAAATATAGTATTAAAAGATCCTCCAATAATTTTTAATTTAAATTGATGTAGATCTAATGTTTTAAAAGCTTCTAAAATTACTTGAATATTTTTTCTGGGATTTAATGAATTTACGGCAATAAAATAATCGCCTTTTTGATTTACTTCTTCATTAAAGCTAAAAAAACTTGCCAAATAAACAACGTCTATTTTTGAAGACTCAACATTTGGATAAAATTTTAAAATTTCATTTTTAGAAAAATTACTGACGGTAATTATTTTTAAAGCTTTTTTTAAATTGAAATAAAATAATATGTTGTAAACAAAAGCAAATTTCCAGTTAAACCAATTTTTGTTCTCTTTTACAGCCATGTCATGAACCACTATCACATTCTTTTTAAATAGAATTGGAGCTGTATTACAAAAATTAATTAATAGGGAAACTTTATTCCGAAATAAAAAAAGGGGTAATTCAACTTGTTCCCAAAAATAACCTGAAAAGTAACCTATTTTTCTACAATTTAATGATTCTGAAACAGGGTTTAAGAAGGGTTTGTTTGGGCAAAGAAAAACTATTTCTTCATTATAATACTGCTGCAGATTTTTACCTATTTCTGTAGCTACTCGCTGAACTCCCGTAACTTTTTGAGTTAAAAAACGACCATTGACAACTATTTTATTATGCATCTTGAATAGTATTTTCAGTTCGAATTACAAAGAGATAACAAAACCATAAGAACAAATATATCCCGAGTTGTCTGCTTAAGAGGTTTTCAAATAAACTTTGGGATGAAAAAATGAAAATGAAAAAAAATGAATACCCATTTTTATTTTTTATAAAGTTCCAAAATTGAACACCAAAAATTCCTAAAAATAAAGTAAGCCCCAAGAAACCATACGTAACAAAGTACCAAATATATTGGTTGTGTGTATTGTATTTAAAATTCTTTTTTCCAATCCACCAATATGGACCGCTCAATACTTCTTTTGAATTATAACAATCTATTAATTTTGCATCAACCTGTTCACTGCTAAATGTTCCGGTAAAATAATTAAACGTTTTTTCATCGACTATTCCTTTTGCGCATTTCCAAATTACAATTCTTGGTTCTCCTTTTTCAACGGTTAATCTTTGCATTATGTATTGATTAGTGAATACAATAATAAACAAGACACTTACAAATCCTACAACGTAAACGATTTTTATTTGTTTTAAAAAGATAAAAAAGCAAAGCAAAACTGAAACTCCCATTGCAAGTCTTGCCGCAATAATAAACAACGTAAATATTATTAGACCAATAAATATATAAAGAAATCCTTTTTTAATAGTTGTATTGTCTAACAAAAACTTAATACAAAAAATAGAGAGCAGACAGTTTAAAGAAAAATAAGGCCTTTCCAGAATAAACTTGTTTTCTACTAAGGCAGTAAAATTTTCAAAGCTTTTAGAGGCTGCAAAAAACTGATATTGTAATACAATAAAATCAACATATAATAAATGTATTAGCTGCAGAAACAAAAAAGAAAAAAGAAAAAATTTAATTTCCTCAAAGCTGAATTTTTTAACTAAAAACATTGCCGGAATAAATATAAAACCAAGCGATCTGACAATTAATTTGGAGGAAGAATCGTAATTGAAAAGGAAAGATAAAATGTATAAAACATAAATTGATCCAAACAATAAGCTCAATAACTTAACGGTTAAATTATTATCCTGTTTTTTTATTTTTGAAACATTCAAAAGTAATAATAGCAAAATAGCTGGTGTAGCCAAAGATATTTTAAACACAAATGAGAATGTTATGAAAAATAAACAAACTAATTCTATTTTAAATTTCTTAAAGATATCTTGAATCATAATAGTATATTTTTTGAGTGACCAAATTAATTTGTTATTAGCTTCTGTTCGTTTAATTTATTTCTATGAATAGCAAAAGGTATTGCCAGAAAAACCCAAATAAAAAGCATAATAAAGGACGGAAATGCATTAAAAGATAAAATGATGCAAATTATACCTGCTGTAATCGAATCTTCTTTTAAATAATAAGCTTTCGTTAAAATTAAAAACAGAAACAGTATAAATAATACTGAAGCTATTACACCATATTCTGAGAAAACCTCTAAATATACATTGTTAGGAATGGCTCGTTCATTTTTTCGTTGTGCAAAATGGTCAAAATATGCATTTCTATTCACCACAATTTTTTTATACTTATTATAATGGTCGTAATGAAGACCATAATTTGCAGGACCTACTCCAAAAAAAGGATTTTCTATTCCAGAATAAAAAGCAACATTTCCGGTAATAATCCTGTCTGCTTTTGAAAAATTATTTTGAGTGAGCGTTTTTGTCGGATCAAACAGTTTTCCATATACATACTTTTGATAGAATTCAGTTTGAATAAGTATTAATATACCTATAATTACAACTGGAATTACTTTAAGAAGAAAACTTAATTGCAGAAGCTTTTTTTTATAAAAAAAGAAAATAAAAATAAATACCGAAAGTATTGAAATTGTAGACATTGATACAATAACACTAAAAAGTAAAAACCAGCCATGAACCATTTTTTTTAAATAAAATGAAACGGATGCCGATAGTAATAAAAACAATCCAAAATAATTACCTTCTTTGAAAGTACTAGATCTAATAAACCCTTCTAACATTTGCGGCTCCTCAATTCCCGGAAGCTTAAAATATGGTATGTTTAATTTTGATGATAAAAATAAATACCATCCATTGACCGCTGCTATTATGGCTCCAAAAATCCATATTTCTAAAATTTTTATATCTTTTGTAAATAATCTATAGGATATAAAATAAGCTGCCAGACACAAATAAAAATAACAGAGTCTAATAAAACTATCTCCAACCCTATTGATTCGAAACGGAAATCCTTTTGGCGGATAAGGATAATTCCAATATATATTTACGATAAACGATAACGTCACCAAAATCGCTACTAATAGAATTATAAGATTATTGTTAAAAAACCAAAGCGTGTCTCTTGAGATCGTTTTTTTATTGATATAGAACAGCAGTAAAATTACAAGTGCAATTTCAGATATTTTGAGTGGAAAAAAAATATTCAATGTTAGTGCCTGAGTAAAAGGCAGAAACACTAAAAAAACTTTTCTAATATCAATTTTCATTTGATTGCTTTAATTTTTTGCTTTTACTAAAAACCATTTTTAAAATCTTTGGAATCACTTTAAAATTTCTCTGCCAAATTCTATTCCCAATCGTTAAAGTTAAAATCGATAGATAAATAAATCCGAGATTTTTTCGGTTATACTTTTTAGCAAAAGTAATTCGGCTATTCATCGTAACCAAGTCTATAAACTTAGATTTTTGTTCGTTAATTTTTGACTTTGTGCTATTTCCTTGTTTATGATAAATTCCAAAAACCGGCAATATTTTTAAACTTCCTCCTTTTTGTTTTGCTCGAAAAATCCAGTCAAGTTCTTCATAAAATAAAAAGTAATCTTCTGATAATAATCCTATTGATTCCAGATCATGATATTTAATTATCATAGAAGCCCCAATAGGATAATTTGCTTTATCTACTATTGTGTCAAAATTTAAAATTGCTTCATTAATCGAAATTCCTTCTCCCAAATGTGATGTTAATCCTGTTTTTGAATGATACAAACCTCCTAAAGATTGAACTTTCTCTGGATTATCATATTCTAACAAAGCCGTTCCGTAAATAACTTTTGAGTTTGAAATGTGTTGCTTATCAATTTCAGAAATAATATCTGTAAGGCTGTTTTTTTCTAAAACCGTATCATTGTTTAAGAGCCAAATATAGGAATCCCGTTCTTTTTGATTTAAAATATATTTTAACGCCAAATTATTTCCTGCAGCAAAACCTTTATTCTCCTTAGCTTTTACAAAAAGTATTTTTTCTTTTTTACTTTCTAATAAAAAATCCTTTTCATCAATATTTAGAAACGATGAAGATTGTCCTTCTGCCCACAATTGCAGCTCTCCAAAATATTGCAATGTTTCGCTATTATCAATAATAATAATTTGATAATTGGTATAATGTAACTTTAAAATACTTTCTAAGCATTCAATAGAATCCTCAGAATTATTATAATTTAAAAGAACAATATATACCTTCTTATTCATTAACAGCGTTATATATTTTTAATTTCGTCTAACTTTTAGAAAATATTGTGTACTTAAAAATTGTTCAAAAACACCAAACGTTATTTTGTTTAAAGTTGATTTCATTGAAGAAAGGTGTTTCAAATTTGATTCTATTTTTTGTACTTCTAACTCAGGAAATAAATTGATTAGGTTTAGCATATCTTTTTTACAAAAAAAACGAATATGTGTTTTGTCAAAAATTCCTTCATCTGCATATTCAAAACTTCCTTTGATAAAGATTTTATAAAAAACTTCAAAATTTCTTATATTAGGTAAACTAATGTAAAAATTACCGTCTTTTTTTAAATGTGGAATTAGTTTTTGAATTGTTTTTTGCGGTTCTACTAAATGTTCTAAAACATCCGGCAATAGTATACTATCAAAAAAATCTAATTCGAAAGGAACATTATCTTGCTCGATATTTCCAATAATAAAAGAATCAAATTTTTCTTTATTCTGATTAACATCAACAATATCAAATCCCATTATTATTTTTGCAGCACCTTTATTTTTTAATTCTAATAAAGTCGCGCCGGTGCCGGCACCTATTTCTAATATTGTTTGATCTTTTGATGTACCTATAAAAGAAATAATATCTTTTCTAATATTTGAAAAATATCCTTTTTCTTTATCTAAATAAGATTCTTGCATATTGCTTACCCACTGATTTAAATGTCCTTAATTTTGTATTTCTGGATACAAAATAGTATTATCAAAGTTGTGATCAATGCTTCTATTAAAAAAACGGCAGTCAAACTTCCCTGTAATTTAAAAAATAAGGTCAAAAAATAACCTAAAATCAACATCATTACAGAGCCGAAAGATAAAATTTTAGATAATAACTTCTGCTCATTTTTGTAAATTAAATATTGATAAAAAGGAATATTTAAAGCCGTAATAATTGGCACTATTATAAAACCTGAATAAAAACCCAGAAGGTTATAAATTTTATTATCTATCGTATAGTAATTTATAAAAATAGCTCCGCCAGTTATAATAACTGCAATTCCAAAAATTAATAGTGAAATATTAATGCCGTTTATTTTTTTTAAGAATAAAATGCCTTCATTCTTGCTTTTACTGTAGCTCTCACAAAATTTAGGAAAACTAACATTAAAAAAAACAGATAAATAGCTTCGGAAAATGTTGAGAATCATATCGCCAATTTTATAAATTCCGGCGTAATAATCACCAAGTAAACATTGAATTATTAAAATGGGGCTTTGTACATATGCTGCAATAGAAAAATTAGATATCAGTATAGAATATTCATTTTTAAACTGTTTTATAACTGAATCTATTTTAACATTAAAAAGAGACAGCTGATATGATTTCCATATTTTTATAAAAAAAAACGAATAAACTAAGGTATTTGATGTTCCTAGTATAAATAAAACTAAGAAATAGTCTTCTTTCTCTCGTATTAAAAGATAAACTACTAAGACGTAAATTATTTTTGAAAAGAATATAAGTCTATTTATACTACCAAATTTTTCCAGTCCCTGATAAATCCATGAAATATTAAAAAACTGCCCAGATAAAAGTGTTATTGCTAATAAATAGAGCTTTTTATCAATATCATTAAAAATCAAACTTGTTAAGATGATACCTAGAAAAAGTATAAAAAAGTTGATGAGTTTAATCGCAAACGAAGTGTTTAAATATTCCTGAATTATGCGAAAATTTTCTTTATGAACACTGACTTCTTTAACTCCCAGAATATTAGACCCAAAATCAATAAACAATCCCAATAATGTAAAAACAGATAGTGCAACGCCAATCTTTCCCCAATTTTCAATGCCACATATAGAAATGACTTTTGGGACCACTAATAACGGTGCAATTAAGTTTATTAACTGCCCTGAACCATACGTTAGATAATCTATTATTGTATTCTTTTTCATTATTAGCAATTGGTCTATAAATACAATTAATAACCAATAATAGAGTCCATTCTTTTTCTTATCAGTTCAACTTATTCATAAATAAATCATTAAACTAACTTATTTTATGGTTCAATCAATTTCTCCTTTAATAACTGTTTTTTATAAAATTTAAAAAGAAAATTTAAGAAAAGAAACAAAAAAAGAAACAAAACAGGGAATATAAATTTTAATTTCCCATTAAGTGATTTTGTATTTTTTATATTTAAAGTAGAATTGATTTCCTTAATCGTTTTATCAAAACTTAATAATTTTAATCTGTTTCTACCTTGCTCAACAACTAAATATTGTTTCGTTTTAATAAGGTCGTTCAATTGGGTATTTTCATTGTAATAAACCAATTTATCATTTTTATTCGTGTTTTTCACTGTATTTGAAAAACCACTTAAAACATTATCTATTTGAGCAATAATAGTATCATTTTGAGCAATTTGCTGTTTCATACTATTAAAACCTATTTTTTGAGCAGAGTCAAAATATTCTGAAGAATTTAAATATTTTAATAATGGTTCAATAAAATCTTTTTCATTAACTAATTCAGTTGAAATAAAAGAAATTGTATGATAAGTATAATTTTTACTTACAACATTATCAATTAAAATTTTATTAATGTCACCCTCATCAGCCATTAACTTAATAAGTTCAAAGTTTTGTTCTCTATCTTCTACAAATTTAAAAGCATCAGAAATAGGTTTAATTTCAATTTTTTTAATTGCTTTAGGATGAGAAATTCCAACCACATTTTTTAGAAAAATGGTATCACCGGCATTAATTTTTGAATCAATTAAATCAATTTTTGAATACAAATAATCAACGCTTCCAAAATTTGGTGATACAACAATCTCATTTTGAAATGATTTTTTACTTGAGTCAAAATACCAACCCAATCCAAATCCAAATAAAAGTAATGTTACAACAATGATCCAATTTCGAATTAAAAATTGAATCGATCTAAAAATAGCAGTATTTATTCTATCAAAAAATCTACCTATACTTTTTGAAATTAGAAATAGATCAATCTCATGATCAGTATTATTTTGTGGTACTTTTGTACTCATTTTTGGTTTTTATTTGATGTTGAAAATCTGCTCTAAAATCTTAATTGTGATCAGATAAGTTGGTTTTACACCCGTTGTTCCCAATCCGCCCGAAGCTAATGTACTTCCTGTTTCTAATGGGTTATCTGAAGCATAATATGCGTAACGAACTTTTATATCGTGTGGCACGCTTTTTCTAATTTTTGATGCCGACTGAATTGCTTTTTGATAATAAGAACCTTCCATCTCAAGACCAATTACTCCCCAAGTCGATTCGTGGAAAAATTTCAATAAATCTCTGTTTTGTAATGAAGTTCCTAAAACGGTAACCATTGCACCTTCATAAACGTCGATGTCGTTTCCTTCGAACATTGCGCCTGTTAATTCATTTTCGAAGAAATAGTTATCCGCCGTTCCTTCATTTATATGTGCCGAAGGAATCATGATATCGCCTTTTCCTCCTTCCAGAATTCCGGCCTTACCCATAATAGAAACTGATTTTACGTTTAGCAACGTTTCTTTTTTAAATGGTTTTAAAAGCTCATCGATTGTTTCATAGGCCTGTTCTCCAAAAGCATAATCCATTACAATAATTACCGGTTTCTCTTCGTCGATATTGGCGTATGAAAATGACGTTTTTGACCAGTCAATTTTGGCAGTATCAAAAATTTGAACGTCGATATTTGTTCCTGAAGTATCTGGTAAAGAAATCATCCCGTTTTTCAACGCTAGTTCTTCAACCTGGGTTCTTATTTCTTTTGAACCCGAACTGCTTAATTCTTCATAAATAAAGAAATCTGTTTTGCCTTTGTATTTTGATGTTAATAAAGGTGTTGCAAAAATCGAGTTCATCACGCTGTGCATATTGGCACTTATTACGTGAATTGGACGTTTTAAAAGATCGTTTGCTTTTAGAACTTCCTTGATGTTTGTTGCCCAGATTTCTCCGTGAATATGATGTCCAAGACGTTCACGTAAAACTGGACTAAAAGTTATCGTTCGTTTATTGTTTTCTACAATTTCTTCGATCGCTAATTTTCCTAACCAATAGATAACATGCAGAAAACGATCTGGTGCATTTTCTGAACCAAAGGCATCGTAAATGTCTAAAACTTCTTCAAAAGTTCTGGCTAGAATATTGGCAACGTGCGAAATTGCTTTTTCTTTTTCAATCTGCGAAAGCTTTTTTGTCTGCGTAACGGCTTGTTCTAATTTTAGCCAATCACGCGAAACTTCTCCGCCGTCGTCAATTAAAACCCTGTTTTTAATTTTATGAGATTCGATGAAAATAAAAGTCAAATGTGTCAGGATATCATAAATGTCCGAACGTCCGCGCGTGATTTCAACATTCATTTGTTCTTCGTCGATTCTGTAGCAATTTCTTCTTCTTTTTGGAGGAACAATTGGCTGAAAATGTGATTTAGAATATCCTTCGTCTGAAGTTAAGTTGATGAATCGGCATTGTTCAATTCCTATCGGAAGACGCTCTATAACGTATAAAAGCCCGTTTAATTCTACTTTTTCTTCGGCAATATTTCCGTAGATTTCCGGACGTAATGCTAATAATGATTCGCGTAAGCTGTCACCAGAAACTCCCATTGGTTTGTAAAAACCACGGTTGAATAAATGGCGCATTGTAATGTACATTTTTTCTATCGCTGCAGATGATTCCTGAGCTCTTGATCTTGATATATGTTTGGTTTCTTTCATTTTATTTTATTTTAAAAATCTTCGAAATAGTGAAGATCATTCTAACTTTTGACAAGCGAAAGTAGGAATTATATATGTAATTTCAGTAAAATGGTATTTAACAAATTGTTAGAAGAGATTAATAAAATCGATGATTCTATTTCAAATTATCCGCAATCTTTCTGTCATTCGACAATCTCGGAATTTTATTTTGTCCGCCTAATTTGCCCTGCGATTTCATGTATTCCTGAAATCCGTTTTTTGAAACTTTACTGATAACGACTTTTCTTAAAACGTTTCCGGTAATTAAATCGTCATAATAAATATTTTGCTTTCGCATTGAATCATCGATTGCTTCCGCAAAAATTTCTATATTTTCCGGCTCTTTTTCAAATTCAATTAACCATTCGTGATATGGCAATCCGTTTGCCGGCGTGATTTGCGGCGCAACTGTAAATTCGTTTATTACAATGTTAGTTCCTGCCGTAGCTTCTCTCATTGCGTTTTCGACTTCGTTTGCAATTACGTGTTCACCAAAAGCAGAAATGTAATGTTTAATACGTCCTGAAACTATGACACGATACGGAGCTAAAGAGGTGAACTGAATAGTATCACCAATATTATAACCCCAAAGTCCGGCATTTGTAGAAACAATTAAAGCATAATTTACACCTAATTCTACTTCGCCAATTGTATATCTTTTTGGGTTTTCGGTAAAGAATTCATCGGCTTTAATGAATTCGTAGAAAATACCCGAATTCAACAATAAAAGCATTCCTTTTTCTTTTTGAGAATCCTGATACGCAAAAAATCCTTCAGAAGCAGGAAACAGCTCAATGCTGTCTACTTTTTTACCAATCATTTGCTCAAACTTGGCACGATAAGGTTCGTAATTAACACCTCCGTAAATGAACAAATTAAAATTCTTAAAGATTTCGCTTATCTTTTTTCCTCCGCTTTTTTCCTGCAAACGCTCAAAGTACATTTGTACCCAAGACGGAATTCCAGAAATCACAGACATGTTTTCATTAATCGTTTCGCCTACAATTGTATTTACTTTGGTTTCCCAGTCATCAATACAATTGGTTTCCCAAGAGGGCATTCGGTTTTTTTGTAAATATTTCGGAACAAAATGCGCTACAATACCGGAAAGTCTTCCAAATTTAATTCCGTGTTTTTCAGTCAAAATGGGACTTCCCTGCAAAAAAATCATTTTACCATCAACAAAATCAGCATTTCCGGTTTCATTAATATAATGTAGAATTGCATTACGAGCTGCATTGACATGCGTAGGCATTGATTCTTTCGTGAGCGGAATATATTTGGCGCCAGAAGTTGTTCCCGATGTTTTGGCAAAATAAAGAGGTTTTCCTTTCCACAGAATGTTTTCTTCGCCAGCCTTAACCTTTTCTATATAATTTTTTAAATCTTCGTAATCGCGAATAGGAACGTTTTTTTGAAAATCTTCAAATGTTTTTATTGAGGCAAAATTATGATCTTTTCCAAATTCTGTTTCTTTCGCATTTTCGATCAGGCTTTTAAAAACTTCTAGTTGAGTTTCAATTGGTTTATTGGCCCAAGAAAGAGTTTGGTTGTATATTTTGCGGGCAAATATTTTTGCTGCTATCGATTTAATTGACATTTTTTGTGGTATTATTTTTTGTCACTTTTGTTTTTCTTGCCCTTTTTCTGGCTTGTCTCCTGCTCTATTTTCGCCACTTCTTCCCTTAGTTTAATTTCTTCTTCTGAGGCTTTCATATTTAAATCTGAAGGTTCATCAGCTTCACCTATAATAGAGTCTTTATTAAATTTTGCGTATTCAAGCTGGCCGCTCAAAACTTTTTGAACTCCTTTTATATAAGCTTCATTTTTTTTAAGCGCTGTTTCTAATGAATCTGATTTTATGGCCAATTCCGTCGCATTCCTTTTTAATTGAGAAGAAGAATAACCCGGAATAAATTCTCTTAAAGGAGTAAATGCGATAATGAAGGTAGTAACCAGAATAAGAAATATTCCGCCTAAAGTAAACATTACAAACACATTCATTAATGTAAGTCTGAAAGAAAAAATTTCTTCAAAAGTATCTTCATTCAAAATTACCAATCGGTTTTTGATGAATAATTTTTTCCTTAAGTTCCTTTTTTTCTTAGCCATTTTGGTTATTTATATGAGCAAATATAGTAATTAATCGCATTGTTAATGCTTGCAAAAAATGAGCATTTGCAGTAATATAATGATTTTATAAAATATTTAACGCACTAAAAAAGAAATTTTTTAATCCAAAAACCATTCTTGTTCGTATATTCTATATACCTTTGCGGTGAAAATAAAAAATCAATTTGCTTCGGCATTAAATATAATAGTCATGGGAAGATTAGGTCTTACAGAAATCCTTGTTATCGTAGGTATTGTGATATTACTTTTTGGAGGTAAAAAAATTCCAGAATTAATGAAAGGTTTAGGAAGTGGAATTAAGGAATTTAAAAACGCTGCTAAAGACGATCAACCTGCTCCTGCAAAAAAACAAGAGGAAGAAACAAAATAATAACCTTCAACTTATTAAAAATCCCAGATTACAAATTGTAGTCTGGGATTTTTTGTTTTATATCCTTTTGGGATTTGGAATTTCTTTTTTGAAAATTTTAAAGCACCATCGTCAACTGAATTCTCTTTCTATCTTCATCAACCTCAGTAACCTTCACATCAACATGTTGATGTAATTTTACCACTTCGTTTACATCGCTTACAAAACCGGCTTTTAATTGCGAAATATGAACCAATCCGCTTTCTTTGATTCCGATATCAACAAAACAGCCAAAGTTGGTAATGTTATTAACAATCCCCGGAAGAATCATTCCGGTTCTCAAATCTTTGATCGATTTTACATTTGCATCAAATTCAAAAACCTTCGCCGACTTTCTTGGGTCTAATCCAGGCTTTTCAAGCTCTTTTATGATGTCTTTTAGTGTAAGTAAACCAATTTCAGGTGTTACATATTTTTCAGGCTTAATAAGCGCCGTTTTCTCTTTATTTGCAATTAAGTCATTTAACGAAAGATTCAAATCCTTTGCCATCTTTTCAACAACTGGATAAGCCTCCGGATGCACCGCCGAATTATCAAGCGGATTTTTAGCATTTGTAATTCTAATAAACGCTGCTCCCTGCTGATAGGCTTTATCGCCTAAACGCGGTACTTTTTTCAACTGTTTTCTGTCTTCAAAAGGTCCGTTTTCAGAACGGTATTGTACAATGTTTTCAGCAAGCTTCTCTCCTATTCCACTCACATAACTTAGTAAATGTTTACTTGCTGTATTGATATTAATTCCAACCGAGTTTACGCAGCGAATTACCGTACTGTCTAGTTCTTCTTTTAATTTAGTCTGGTCAACGTCGTGTTGATATTGTCCAACTCCAATTGCTTTTGGATCAATTTTTACCAATTCGGCCAAAGGATCTGAAAGTCTTCTTCCGATAGAAACTGAACCACGAACCGTTACATCATAATTAGGGAATTCTTCTCTAGCAATTTTTGATGCTGAATAAACCGACGCTCCAGCTTCAGAAACAATAAAAACCTGCACTGGTTTGTCAAACGCGATTTTTTTGATGAAAAATTCGGTTTCTCTTGAAGCCGTTCCGTTCCCGATAGAAATCGCGTCAATTTGATACGCATTGACCATCGAACGGATTTTTTTTATCGCCATCGATTCCTCGTTTTGAGGTGCGTGCGGATAAATCGTTTCGTTGTATAATAAATCGCCTTTTTCGTCCAGACACACTACTTTACATCCGCTTCTAAATCCTGGATCGATTGCCAAAATTCGTTTTTCTCCTAAAGGCGGAGCCAATAATAATTGTCCTAAATTGTTAGCAAAAACCTGAATTGAATTGGCATCTGCTTTTGCCTTTGCTTCCTGCAAGGTTTCATTTCCAATTGCCGGATTCAATAAACGTTTGTAACTATCCTCAATTGCTAATTGTAAATGAGCTGTTGTATTATTTTGTTTTTTAATGATGATTTCGTCAATAACATCGTAAGCATCATCGATATCAACATCAATTTTCATTTTGATGTAACCTTCATTTTCTGCACGAAGCATTGCTAGTAAACGATGCGCGGGCGCTTTTGTTAAAGATTCTTCCCAATCAAAATATTGACTGAATTTTTGCGCACCTTCTTCTTCGGCTTTCTTTTTTACAACTTTAGTTCCAATAGTTGCTTTTCTCTGGAACAATCTACGTAGCTGTTTACGAACGTAAATATTTTCGTTAATCCATTCCGCTACAATATCTCTTGCGCCTTGAATGGCTGCTTCTTCGTTAATAACATTTTCATTGATGTATTGTGTAGAAAGGAAATCAATATCAACATCACTTTCAGATATAATCAATTTTGCCAAAGGTTCCAAACCAAATTCGCGGGCAACATCGGCTTTTGTTTTTTTCTTCTTTTTGTACGGAAGGTAAAAATCTTCTATTTCCTGTAAATCAAAACTTTCTTCAATTTTTTTCTTCAAATCTGGCGTAAGCGCTTTTTGTTCTTCAATTGATTTTAGAACAGCTTCTTTACGTTTTACCAGTGTATCATAATCTTTTTGCAATTTTGCAATCAGCTCAATTACGGTTTCATCAAGATTTCCGGTCGAGTCTTTTCGGTAACGCGAAATAAACGGAATCGTACAATCTTCCTCTAATAATTTTACAGTGTTTTGAATACTAACTGCAGGTGCCTGAACAGACTTTGCAATGAATTGAATATTAGTCATACTTTAATGAAATAAATTCTTAATTATAAATTGATATAATTTACTTGTTAAAATTAATTCGGAAATTAATCAATGATTCGGCTAAAATAATATCTTTGTTTTGAATATTATGCCAATGGAAATTTTTTTACTCTATTTTTTATTTATAAATATCATCGTTTTTATTCTTGCTGGATATGATAAACATCAAGCACGAAAAAATAAACGAAGAATCCCCGAAAATACTTTGTTTTTTCTTGAAGCAATTGGAGGAACGCCAGGTTTATTATCAGCAATGTTTTTCTTTAGACATAAAACGAGTAAAACTTCATTTATTGTCAAATTCTTGCTGATTTTTTTGATTCAGGCTGTTTTAGTTTACTTCTACTTCACTAATAAAAAATAGATATTAACATTGTTGATAACCTTAAATTTTGCTCATTTAATTTATTTTAATCAACTGTAATTTAAGTATTTAAATAAAAAATCGGATGGATTTTAAAAATCCGCCCGGTGTGTTTCTATTTATTTGGTGCGAAGCACCCGATTTTTTTTCGAATCTTATTAACAAGCAATCTTATTAACTCGATTTTGGTGCCTTCCGCCTTCAAATGCAGTCGCTAAAAAAGTTTCTACTATTTCAACCGCTTGGTGAATAGAAGTAAAACGCGCCGGAATACTCACAATATTAGCATCGTTATGTAAACGTGTTAAATAAGCAATTTCTTTCGTCCAGCATAATCCGGCTCTCACTTTCGGGTGTTTATTAACCGTCATTGCAATTCCGTTTCCGCTTCCGCAGATAACGATTCCAAAATCAGCTTTTCCTTCAGATACATCATTTGCAACCGGATGTCCAAAATCAGGGTAATCAACAGAAGCATCAGTATCTGTTCCATAATTCGTTACTTCATATCCTTTTGCTTCAAGCATTGCCACAATTGCTTTTTTATATTCTGGTCCTGCGTGGTCGTTTCCTATCGAAATTTTCATTTTTCTATACTATTAAGTTGTGTAGTACAAATTTACTCAATTAATAAATGTTTGCCACGAATTTCACTAATTTTCACTAATTTTTTGCTTACTAACATTTTACTGTGTTTTAAAAAATCAAAATTGAATTTGTTTACAAAAATTTAATCTTTTAAAACTAAACTTTGTGTTCTTTTGCAACAATAATTTAGTCAAAGATTATCCAAATTTCAATTTATCAACTTTGAGTAAAACTTTGTGTGCTTTACGTAAATCCACTAAATACTGGATTATTTATAACTTACATCATATCAAAACCTTAACACTTATCAACATTTTTGATAACTTCATAAGTACCTCATAATCAATTAAGAATAAACAGAAAATTTGTTAAAATTTTAGAATGTTAATACCAATTCGTAATTCGTTGATATTCAATTAACTTTAAGTTAACATTATTTGTTAATAAGTTGATATAGAAAATTAGAAGTTTTTTTTGGTTGTGTCAAAAAAAAACCTAATCCAAAACTGGAATTAAAAATCCTAATAAAGTTTGAGGAATTTTTGGAAAAGTTATCAATATCAAAAATGCCATTTTCAACAAATAGCAGCATATGAACTTATCTACAAAATGAATCCATTTTTGGTTGTCAACCGTTGTTAATTAAAATACAAAAAGTCTTATAAATTAATCTTTTAGCTCAATATAACTATGTTGATAACTCCCAATAACTAAGAGAAACTTCATTTCAATACTTTTAAAAATAAATTTATTCGACATATTAACAAGCTATAATAACCATCAAAAATTAATTAAATTTAAAATTTCTTTTTTGTTGTATTTAATATATGTTGAAAACTATTAAAGTTGAAAAGGAAAAAAAATTTTTTTGAGTTTGAAAAAAGAAAGAATTTAAACGATTTTAAGAGGATTGTTCAGATTGTCCAGAATTTGCTGCACTTCTTCGAAATCGTTTGGATGAACTTTGAGTTTGATTCCGCCGAGCGCATTTGAGTAAAGCGGCATAACAGAAAGCGTCACTTCGTTTTCAAAAAAATATGGAATTTCTTCTTGTTCAAGTAAGTGTTTGAGAACCACTGTTTCGTGTAGATAATTGAATACGGCGATCGTCTTAAAGCTTTCCATATGAGGTCTTTTTGTAAATGTACGAAAAGTTATATTTTTAATAATTCTATTTGTTAAAAAGAATTATCTGATTTCTTATTTGTAATTTTAAACCTTATAAGAAAAGATATATGAGTAAGAAAATTAGAAAGCCGATAAAAAAAGAGAAAGATTTCTCTGGGAAGATCCTTAAGATTTTATCGCAAAATGCCAATAAGCCATTTAATTATAAACAGATAGGAGCAAAGTTAGAACTTGACGATACAAATAGCAGAAACCAGATTATAAAAGATTTAAAAATTCTGGCTGCTCAAAAGAAAATTGTAGAAACAGAACCTGGAAAATATTTAGTCAAAGCTATTAGTCAGGATTATTACGAAGGAACGATAGATATGACGAGCAGAAAAACGGCATATTTTATTTGTGACGAATTTGAAGAAGATGTTTTTATTCCGACTAATAATTTGAATCGTGCTTTAGATAAAGACAAAGTAAAAGTTTACGTTTATAACCGTAGAAAAGGTAAAAGACCTGAAGGTGAAGTAATTGAAGTTATAGAAAGAGATAAAACAGAGTTTGTTGGAGTAATTGATATTCAGGCAAATTTTGCTTTTGTTTCAACTGCAAATCCTAAAATGTATACCGATATTTTTATTCCAAAGGATAAAATAGGTGAAGCAGAAAATGGAGATGTTGTTCTTGTAAAAATTGATGACTGGCCAAAAAGAGCCGATAGTCCGTTTGGATCTGTAATTAGAGTTTTAGGAAAACCCGGAGAACACAATACTGAGATTCATGCTATTTTAGCTGAATACGGATTGCCATCTGATTTCCCGGTAGAAGTAGAAGTTTTTGCACAAAAATTAGATACTTCGATTCAGGAATCTGAAATTGCAAAACGTCGTGATATGCGTGATACGCTTACGTTTACGATAGATCCAAAAGATGCAAAAGATTTTGATGATGCATTATCTTTCAAAAAGTTAGAGAACGGAAATTTCGAAATCGGAATCCATATTGCCGATGTTTCTTATTATTTAGAAGAAGGAACAATTCTGGATGATGAAGCTTATCAAAGAGCAACTTCGGTTTATTTAGTGGATAGAGTAGTGCCAATGCTTCCTGAAGTATTGTCTAATTTTGCCTGCTCGCTTCGCCCGAATGAAGAGAAATATACATTCTCTGCAGTATTTGAAGTTTCTCCAACTTCACAGGTTATCAACCAATGGTTTGGAAGAACAGTAATTTATTCAGATCAGCGTTTTGCTTATGAAGAAGCACAATATATCATTGAAACAAAAGACAATACAATTCCGGTTGATATTTCTATTACAGGAGAATCTTATGTAGTTTCAGATGAAATTGTAGAAGCAACTTTAAAACTAGATGAATTAGCGAAGATTTTAAGAAAGAAAAGAATGCAGAATGGTGCTATTTCTTTTGATAAAGTTGAAGTAAAATTTAATTTGAATGAAGAAGGAGAACCAGAAGGGGTTTACTTTAAAATTTCAAAAGATGCCAATCATCTAATTGAAGAATTTATGCTTTTAGCCAATAGAAAAGTGGCTGAATACATTGGTAAACAAAAGAAAACCTTTGTTTACAGGATTCACGACGAACCAAACGAAGATAAATTGATTGCGATGCAAACCGTAATTGCTAAATTTGGTTATAAAATAGATTTTAGAAATAAAGGTGATATTGCAAAATCATTGAACTCTTTGATGGAAGAAGTAAATGGTAAAAAAGAGCAAAACTTAATTGATACTCTTGCGATTAGAAGTATGAGTAAAGCCAAATATTCAACAGATAATATTGGACATTATGGTTTAGCTTTTGATTATTACAGCCATTTTACATCGCCAATTCGTCGTTATCCAGATGTTATGGTACATCGTTTGTTACAGTATTATCTGGATGGAGGAGCTTCTGTAGATGAAGAAACATATGAAACAAAAAGTTTACATTGTTCTAATATGGAAAGTTTAGCGACTAATGCTGAACGAGATAGTATTAAATACATGCAGGTTAAATACATGCAGGATCATCAGGATGAAGAATTTCTTGGTGTTATTTCTGGTGTTACAGAATGGGGAATTTATGTTGAAATCGTTTCTAATAAATGCGAAGGAATGGTAAGAATCAGAGAAATAAAAGATGATTATTATACTTTCGATGAAAAACAATATGCATTGGTTGGAGCTACTTCAAACAGCATTTTGCAATTAGGAGACGAAATTTATGTGAAAGTAAAAAATGCCGATTTAGTGAAGAAACAACTGGATTTTCATTTTTTACGAAGAGCAGAATAAGTATTAATTTTTTAAAAATAAAAGTATGAAAAAGCTAATTATTGGAGCAGCAATTTTATTTGTACAAATGTCTTTTAGTCAGGTTACTAAAGAGTTAGGTGATTTTGATACCGTAAAAGTTTACGATAAATTAAGTGTAAAATTAGTTCCGTCATCTGAAAATAAAGTTGTTATAAAAGGAGCAAGAGAAGCAGAGCTGGAAGCTGTTAACAAAAATGGTGTATTAAAATTAAGAATGCCTTTTCCTAAATTGCTGTCAGGAAATGATCTTGAAGTTACTTTGTATTATAAACATATTGAACTGATTGATGTTAATGAAGGTGCAGAAGTAATCAGTAAAGATGCTATAAAAGCAACTTCATTTAAAGTAAGTGCACAGGAAGGTGGAAAAATTAATGTAGATTTGAATGTTGATAAACTAAAAGTAAGTTCAGTTTCCGGCGGAGAAATCACGGCAACGGGTAAAGCAGATAACCTTGATGCAAGTTTAGGAGCCGGCGGATATTTCTTAGGAAGTAAATTAGCCACATCTCAGACTAAAGTAAGCGTTTCTGCGGGCGGAAAAGCCGATGTTAATGCATCAACCCTTGTTGACGCAAAAGTAAGCGCAGGAGGCTCTATTTACATTTATGGTAAACCAAAGCAAATAAATCAAAAAACAGTATTTGGAGGTAAAATCGAAGAAGTAAAATAACAACTAGTAATTTGATGATAAATGATATTCTGGCTGGACTGCCATGGGGACTTTTTCTAAGCTTTATGGTAGGTCCAGTATTTTTTATACTATTAGAAACCAGTATTACAAAAGGATTCAGAGCCGCATTGGTATTTGATCTTGGTGTAGTTCTAGGTGATATTTTTTTTATAGCAATTGCCTATTTAGGAAGTTATAGATTAATTCAGAGTTTAAAAGATAAACCTGCCCTTTTCATTTTTGGCGGAATAATTATGCTGGCTTACGGTATAATTTCCTTTGTAAGATTAAGAAATGAAGAAAAAATTGATGATGAAGAAATTGACCGTGATATTATAAAAAGAAATTACGGAAGTTTATTTATAAAAGGCTTTTTACTTAACGTTATCAACATTGGAGTTTTAGGTTTTTGGTTAGCCGTAATTATTTCAGTTGGGCCAAAATTAGAAATGCAAAACTCAAGAATGATTACTTTTTTTACTTCAGTAATCATAACTTATTTGTTAGTTGACTGTCTTAAAATATTATTAGCCAAACAATTAAAATCAAAAATGACACCAACTAATATCTTAAAAATCAAAAAAGGAATTAGTATAGTTTTAATGGTTTTTGGAGTGGTGTTAATAACTCAAGGCTGGTTTCCAAAAGAAAAAGAAATGGTTAAAAACGCTTTCGAAAAGATTGAAAATAAGTAGTTGTTAATAACTCAAAAATATAAAATTAAACCTCTGAATTTCAGAGGTTTTTTTGTGTTTATAAGTCATTGGGAGGAACGAAGCATATTCATACAAAGTTTGTCATTTCGACATAAGGGAGAAATCTTCGCAAATAATTCCGCAACAATTGTTCAATCTTTGTCGAGTTTCTCACGGAGATTTCTCCTTCGTCGAAATGACAAGAATGTGGAAAAATTAGGCATAAAAAAAAGAGACACATTTTGTATCTCTTTTAGAGGCATCGTCCGGATTCGAACCGGAGTAGGAGCTTTTGCAGAGCCCAGCCTAGCCGCTCGGCCACGACGCCATTGCTTGAACGGATGGCAAAAGTAACTAAAATCTTTAAAATTCAAAAGTTTCATATAAACTATTTTGAAAAAATACGATTTTAATAAAAATAATTACTTTCTAATTTCTGTCATTTTTATGGTAACTGATTCAACATCACCGCCAATAGGTGGATTTATTTTAGAAACCCAAACTGTTGTTTTTTCTACAGTTTCTATCTCTGCAAGTACACGATTATTGATTCTTTTGGCTACATGTTCTAATAAATGCGAACGAATTGCCATTTCTTCGGTAACAATTTTGTTCAAATGAACATAGTCAACAGTATCTAAAAGATGATCTGTATCTGCTGATTTTTGAAGATTCGTTTTCACTTTTAGATCAACTGTATAATCAGATCCAATTTTTCCTTCTTCAATTAAACATCCGTGGTAAGAAAAAGTACGGATATTTTTTAGTTTAATAACTCCCATTTTAATTTAGTTTCAAGTTCTAAGTTTCAGGTTTACTGAGAAGTTTCTAAAGAAAACTGTAAACTGTAAACCGAAAACTGTAAACTTTTTTATCTTTGCTAAAATTACTATAAAATAATGGCATCAGAAGAGAAATCACTCAATTTTATTGAACAAATCATAGAGGAAGATTTAAAATCAGGTCTTTCACAAACTAAACTTCATTTTCGTTTTCCACCAGAACCAAATGGTTATTTACACATTGGACATGCAAGTTCTATTGCATTAAATTTTGGTTTAGGTATTGATTATCAATCACCTGTAAACTTACGTTTTGATGATACAAACCCAGAAAAAGAAGAGCAGGAATTTGTTGATGCTATTAAAAAAGATGTAGAATGGCTGGGTTATACCTGGGCAGAAGAACGTTATGCTTCTGATTATTTTCAACAATTGTACGATTGGGCAGTTTTATTAATTAAAAAAGATAAAGCGTATGTTGACAGTCAGTCTTCTGAAGATATGGCGATTCAAAAAGGAACTCCATCGACAACTGGAACAGATTCTCCATTTAGAAATCGTTCTGTTGAAGAAAATTTAGATTTATTCGAAAGAATGAAAAACGGCGAATTTGAGGCTGGTACACATATTCTTCGTGCAAAAATTGACATGAAATCAACAAACATGTTAATGCGTGATCCTATCATGTACAGAATTTTACACAAACATCACCATAGAACGGGAGACAGCTGGAAAATTTATCCAATGTACGATTGGGCACACGGACAAAGTGATTATTTAGAAGAAATCTCACACTCATTTTGTACACTTGAATTCTTGCCTCACCGTGAATTATACGATTGGTTTTTAGATCAAATTTTAGATGAAAATAAACTGCGTCCAAAGCAAAGAGAATTTGCAAGACGTAACTTATCACATACCGTTGTTAGTAAAAGAAAATTACAGCAACTAGTTAAAGAAAAGCATGTTAACGGTTGGGATGATCCTAGAATGTCAACAATTTCTGGGTTAAGAAGAAGAGGATATACAGCTGCATCTTTGCGTAATTTTGCCAATACAATTGGTATTGCAAAACGTGATAATTTAATAAATGTATCGGTTTTAGAATTCTGTATTCGTGAAGATTTGAACAAAATTGCACCTCGTGTAATGGCTGTTTTAGATCCTGTAAAACTGATAATTACAAATTATCCGGAAGGAAAAGAAGAGTGGTTGGAAGCCGAAAATAATCAGGAAGATGAAAATGCAGGATTCAGAAAAGTACCTTTTTCTCGTGAATTATACATAGAAAGAGAAGACTTTTTAGAAGAAGCTCCAGCTAAATTTTTCCGCTTGACTTTAGGAAAAGAAGTACGTCTTAAAAATGCTTATATCATCAAAGGTGAAAGTGTTATAAAAGATGCAGAAGGAAATATTACTGAAATTCATGTAACATATGATACTGATTCTTTAAGCGGAAGCGGAACAGAAGCAAGCCAAAGAAAAGTATCTGGAACATTACATTGGGTTTCTATCAAACATGCATTGGAAGCAGAAGTTCGTTTGTACGATCGTTTGTTTACAGATGAAGCTCCGGACAGTTATAAAGACAAAAATTTCTTAGATTTTGTCAATCCAAATTCATTAGAAATTGTAACCGGATTTGTTGAACCAAGTTTAGCAACAGTTCAAAATGAAGATAAATTTCAGTTTCAACGTTTAGGTTATTTTACTGTTGATAAAGACTCAACTACTTCAAAATTAGTATTTAACAAAACTGTTGGATTGAAAGATGCCTGGGAAGAAAAAGGTAAAAAAGAAGAGAACAGCATCAACAATTCTTTAAAAGAAATCAACAAATATTTTAAAGTTGAAACTAAACCAGAACGTATTGCAATTGAAAGTGCAATAGGGGAGAACATCAAAAATGTTTCTAGTTTTTCACTTTTACAAAATTCATTAAAAAAGAATATCAACAATAATAAAGCTTCGCTGTTGTTTTCTCAATTTATTTTGAAATATTCAACTTGGAAATCTACAGATTTTGAAGAAGAAGATGTTAAGAAATTATATTCAATGTCTTTAAAAAGTGAATCAACTTATGTTCGATCAAAAGCACTTTTAAATTTAAGAGATATAGAAAGTGAAAGTTTCAAAAATCAATTTGATGATGAAATTCTAAAATTATATTCAAATCCTCCAAAAAATGCATCGGAGAGAGAAATTGAAATTTTATCTGAAATGGTAAAAAAATAAAAATAATTAGAATCTATTGAAAGCGCTTTTTATAAGCGCTTTTTTTATTATTTATATTTTCTATTAGAATTAAAATTTTTATAAATATTTTAAATTAAAAGTGACTTTCATAAATTAATTTTAAGACAATTTTTAATTTTCTCCATCTCTTGAATCCTTTTTTTTGAAATCCTTTTTTAAAACTCTTTATTTTAAGTTTTGTCTTTTTTTGTCAATTTTTGCTTTTTTCACTTCATAAAAATAGAAAATGAACCAATTTTTATTTATTAAAATAATTTATTAAATTTTTAATATTATTAATTTTAATTATTATTTATAAAATCTATTTAAATGTTAAAATTAATAGCTTTTATAGATTAATTTTAACCTTCATAAATTGATTTTAAGGTAATATTTAATTTAGGTCGACATATAACTTGTTTTTTGAATTATTGTTTATTTATGGCCTTAATTTTAAGTTTCACCGTAATTTTTGTCAGTTTAACGGGTTATTAACATACAATTGTTTATAAAGTTGCTATTTTTATCTCAATACCAAAAGTCAGAAATGATTTTATAAATTAATATTTCCAATTAGATTCTAAGTTGAATTTTTTGAAAGCAAAAGGTAATAGTTTTTGTTTTTAAGATTATTTCTAATTTGAATTCTTGAAACGACAAATTTTATGTTCTAATTTTATTATGAAGTTGTTTTGATAATATTTCGCGTAAAAGGTATTTTTCAAATTTCTTCCTAATTATGAAATTTCCATAGCATTAGTTTTAGGCAATTATTTTTTTATAATTCAATCTGACAAATTTTAATTATAAAAACTTAAATCCAATTATCATGAAAATTTTATATTTTACGCTAATGATGTTATTTGCAAATATTGCAATTTCTCAAACACATCAAATTACAAAACACAATGGTGAACAACTTGATGTTAATTTTATTAAAAACGAAAATGGTTTAATTTATTATTCGTTGAACGGAAGTTCTGAAGAAATTAAAATTAGTAAATATGCTGTTTCATCAATTACTAATAAGCAGACAAAACAAACTCAAAAAATTTCTGATAAAATAATAGTTGATTCAAAAGACGATTACAAAATGGTAACGGTTCTTCCTCAGGAAAAGACAATAGGACTGAAGCAGGCAGCAAGTTTTACCGGAGTCTCGACAAGGACAAAAGGTGAACCGCCAATTGCAAATCAAAAGCAGACTGCTATGAGAATCAAAACTAAGTCAGCTTCAAATGGTTATCCTTTTGTGAGTATTATTGAAAAGGCCGATGGAAAATATGAAGCTGTTGCTTATGTGTATTAATTATATTGTTAAATTTTAGATTTTAAAGTTTAGCATTTTAAAAAAGGAGTATCTTTATTAATCACTTTAAATATAAATATCATGTCAAATAATTCAAATACAATTGCAGCAATTTTAGCTGGTGCTGCAGTAGGAGCAGCAATCGGAATTTTGTTTGCCCCGGATAAAGGATCAAAAACGAGAGCTAAACTCAAAGAAGGAATTGATGATGCAAAACATAATCTGCAGGATTCTTTTCAGGCAAGTTCTGAAGTGCTTCGTGAAAAATTCACAGGTGCGACACAAAATCTTGATGGAACTTTAAATGATTTACTTTCAAATGTAAGTCATAAAACAGAAGAAGTAATTACTTTTTTAGAATCTAAACTGGCTGATTTAAAAGCACAAAACGCTAAACTTCAAAAATAATAATTATTAAAGAAGCACATAATTGTCTTATTTTTATAAGACAGTTTTGTGCTTTTTCATTTTAAAAAACTAATTATGGCTTTTGAAGAGTTAAAAGAAAATACCGAGAAAATTCAGGATCAAACTAAAGTTTACATTGACAGTCATTTAGCTTACTACAAACTTTGGGGTTTTAAAGTAGCTATGAAATCGACAACTTTAATTTTCAAATTTACATTGATATTATTGTGTTTTAGTATGGTTTTACTTTTCGGATCTTTTGCAGCAGCATATGCTTTTGGAGATTTATTCGGAAGTAATGCTTTAGGATTTTTGGCAGTAGGAGGGATCTATCTTTTGTTCACCATTTTACTTTTTCTGATAAAAGATAAGATTGTTGAAGGTCCAATTTTAGAGAAATTTTCAGAAATATTTTTTAACGATTAAGAATTATGGAAAAGAAAAAATACTCCTCATATGCTGAAATCGACAGAGATTTAGAAATTCTAAAACTGGAAAAAGATATCAATTATCAGAAATTAGTTCTGAGTTTTCAGAGAACTAAAGAAAGCATAACACCGCAAAACATTGTAAACGGATTCGTTTCATCTTATACAGATTACTTTAAAAATTCGTATCCGCAAATTTTGCAATCCATTTTACCTTATGTAATTGGTTGGTTTATAAATAAAAAAAGAGGCAGTTAAGCCTCTTTTTTATTTTCAAATTATGATTGAACTTCTGGTTGAATGTCATCTTCATAGCCAGATTGTGGTTGAATTGGTTTTGGTTTCTCCACTTTTTTATTGTGTTTTTTCATCATTTCACCAACCTGGTTTGATGCTGAAAATGAAGCAACCATATTATTCAACATATCACTTCCGGCTTGTGGAGAATTAGGTAACAAAATTAAATTTGAATTTGCATCAGCTCCAATTGCCTGCAAAGTATCATAATGTTGTGTAACCACAATTAGGGCAGAAGCTTCTTGAGAATTAATTCCAACATTGTTTAAAACTTCAACACTTTCTACAAGACCTCTTGCAATTTCACGACGTTGATCTGCAATACCTTGACCTTGTAAACGTTTACTTTCAGCTTCGGCTTTTGCTTTTGCAACAATTCTAATTCTTGAACTTTCAGCTTCAAATTCTGCAGCCGTTTTTTCTCTGTCAGCAGCGTTGATTCTGTTCATTGCATTTTTAACCTGAATGTCCGGGTCAATATCTGTAACTAAAGTATTGATGATATCGTATCCGTAAGTTGTCATCGCTTCGTTCAATTCTCTTTTTACTGCAATTGCGATATCGTCTTTTCTTTCAAAAACATCATCCAATTTTAGTTTCGGAACCTCGGCACGAACTACGTCAAATACATAAGCAGTAATCTGATCGTGTGGATATTCCAGTTTGTAAAATGCATCATATACTTTATCCTGAATAACTTTAAACTGAACAGAAACTTTCATTTTAATAAAAACGTTGTCTCTTGTTTTAGTTTCAATGATAACATCTAACTGTTGAATTTTAAGATTTACACGTCCGGCCAATCTGTCAACTAACGGAATTTTTAACTGTAATCCTGAATTTCTAACACTATGAAATTTTCCAAATCTTTCGATAATTACAGAACTTTGTTGTTTTACTGTAAAGAAAGAAGACATGAAAATAAAGAATGCTAGTACTAATAAGATAATAAATGCTGTACTCATGGTGATATAGTTTATATTTTTGATCTTGGTAAATTACGAAAATTCTTCTAAAATAAAATTTTAAAACATTAAAAAAACGCTAAGAACATTTGTTAGATGTTTCTTAGCGTTTAAAGTTTTTTACCATTAAGGCATTAAGTAAATTAAGTCAAGCTTTGTCAAGTTAATTAAGCTAAGCTTTATAAACTTAAATATTTATATAATTTTACCATTAAGTAAGCTTAATAAACTTAATATCTTAATGGTAAAATTTTTATAAAGTTGCTATCGCTTTTTGAATTCTAGAAATAGTTTCTTCTTTTCCAATGATCTCAACAATGTCAAATAGGTGAGGACCTTTCAAAGCTCCAACCAAACTCAAGCGAAAAGGCTGCATAACTTTCCCCATTCCAATTTCGTTTTTAGTTAACCAATCTTTTACGATTGCTTCGATATTTGCTGAGTCAAAACCATCAATATATTCCAGAGTCGAAATCAATTCCTGCATTAAAGCCGGAGTTTCTTCCTTCCAGTTTTTGCTTGCTTTTTCATCATATGATGTTGGCGCCTGGAAAAAGAAATCAGTTAAATCCCAAAATTCAGAAACAAAATGAGCTCTTTCTTTAATCAAAGAAACAATTCTTGTAACGTCATATTTAGATAAATCAACACCTTTTTCAACCAAAATAGGAGAGAAGCTTTTCGCTAAATCGGCATCATTTTGTTTGATTAAATATTGGTGATTGAACCATTTGTTTTTCTCAGGATCAAATTTTGCTCCCGCTTTATGCACTCGGTTTAAGTCAAAAGCTTCCACTAATTCTTCTAATGAATATAATTCTTTCTCTGTTCCATCATTCCAACCTAACAAAGCAAGGAAGTTTACAACTGCTTCCGGGAAAAATCCTTTCTCTCTGTAACCAGAAGAAATGCCTTCTTCGGTTTTCCATTCTAATGGAAACACAGGAAATCCTAATTTATCACCATCTCTTTTAGATAATTTTCCGTTTCCAACAGGTTTTAAAATCAAAGGTAAATGTGCAAATTCCGGAGCATCCCAACCAAAAGCTCTGTATAATAAAACGTGAAGTGGCATCGATGGCAACCATTCTTCACCACGAATTACATGTGAAGTTTCCATTAAATGATCATCAACAATATTAGCTAAATGGTAGGTTGGCATTCCGTCACTTTTGAAAAGAACTTTGTCATCAAGTAAACTTGTTTCAAACTTAACATCACCACGAATGATATCTTTTAAATGTAAAGTTTCGTTAACCGGAGTTTTAAAACGAATCACATAATGTTCTCCATTTGCAATTCTTTTCGAAACTTCTTCAGCAGAAATTACTAAGGATGTATCTAACTTTTCACGGTTATGATGATTGTATATAAAAGTTTTTCCTTCAGCTTCGTGTTGTTTTCTATGTGCATCAAGAGCTTCCGGAGTATCAAAAGCGTAATAAGCCCAGCCCGAATTGATCAGTTGATCTGCATATTTTTGGTATATTTCTTTACGATCACTTTGTCTGTACGGACCAAATTTTTCATTTTTTCCAACCGTTTCTTCAGGAGAAATTCCTAACCATTCCAGCGCTTCCATAATATAAGCTTCGGCACCTGGAACAAAACGTGTCTGATCTGTATCTTCAATTCTCAGATAAAAAACACCGTTATGTTTTTTTGCAAATAAATAATTAAATAGGGCAGTACGAACTCCGCCAATATGTAATGGTCCAGTCGGACTTGGTGCAAAACGCACTCGAACTTGCTTTGACATTTGTATAAATTTTGATGCAAAGATACAACTTTAGATAAATCCCAATTTTTTAAAATTCCAAATTCCAATGTGTATTTCAGGTTGGAATTTGGAATTTATTTTTTGGAATTTGAATCTTTATAATTACTACTTTTATGGGTTATAATTAAAAGAGATTTTATTTTGAAAACATCATCTGCAATATATCAGAAGTTAGAAGGATTTATAAAGAAATATTACATGAATGAATTGATAAAAGGAGCACTTCTTTTTATTGGTTTTGGACTTTTGTATTTCCTGTTTACGCTTTTTATAGAGTATTTTCTTTGGCTTAAACCATTAGGAAGAACACTTTTATTCTGGATATTTATTGCAGTAGAAGTTTTCTTGTTGTTTCGTTTTATCTTATTTCCAATTTTTAAGTTGTTCAAACTTCAAAAAGGAATCGATTATAATCAGGCTTCGGCTATTATTGGAAATCATTTTACAGAAGTAAGTGATAAACTAACGAACTTTTTACAGCTTTCTTCAAATGAAAATTCAGCAGAAAGTTCAGAATTAATGTTGGCTTCGATTGAGCAGAAAGCAAATTCATTACAGCCAATTCCGTTTGGAAATGCCATCAATTATAAATCAAACAAGAAGTATTTGCCGTTAGCTTTGATTCCGGTTTTACTGTTTGCAGTCTTTTTTGTTTCTGGAAACAGCAATATAATTTCGCAAAGTTTTAATAGAGTAGTGCATTTCAATTCCGCTTTTTTGCCACCGGCTCCTTTCAAATTTGTGGTTCTAAATGATAAACTTCAAACAGAACAAAACAAAGATTTTATTGTAAAAGCAGAAACAGAAGGAAACGTTGTTCCGGAAAATGTGATGATTCATATAGGTAACGAAAGCTATTTTATGGAATCTTCTCAAACAGGAAAGTTTGAATTTAAGATCGAAAAACCAACATCAGATGTTCAATTTTCATTTGAAGGAAATTCAGTTTCATCAAATGAATATGAATTAAAAGTTATTACAGTTCCATCAATTGCCAACTTCGAAATGGTTTTGAATTTTCCATCTTACCTAAAAAAGAAATCAGAAACGATTCAGGGAACCGGAAATGCAATCGTACCAGAAGGAACAATTGTAACCTGGAAAATGAAAACGCAGTCAACTCAAGAGGTAGTTTGGAAAGATGAAAACTCAGTTTTGAAGTTTAATAAGACCGAAAACGAGTTTAAATTAGCTAAAAATATTAATCAAAATACAGAATATCAAATTCTTACTTCAAATAATAAGGTTAAAGACTACGAGAAATTAGACTATCAGCTGTCAGTTATCAAAGATCAGCATCCAACAATTACAGTTTCGCCAGCTCCGGATAGTTTAAAATTAGATAAGAATTATGTTTTAGGAAGATTAGGTGATGACTACGGTTTATCAAAATTACAAGTTGTTTATTACGAACATGGCAAACCGCAAACTGCAAAACGAGGAACCATTCCTGTAAAGCAAGGAGTTTTCGATCAGTTCGTTTTTAACTTTCCAAGCAACCTTGCAGTAGAAGAAGGAGTATCGTATGAATACTATTTTGAGGTTTTTGATAACGATGCATTGCACGGATTTAAGAGCACAAAATCTTCTACATTTTCAGATCGTGTTTCTACAACAGATGAAATTCAGGATGCAGAATTGCAACAGCAAAATGCCAACATTAATAGTTTATCTAAATCATTAAAGAATCAGGAAAAGCAATTTTCTGAAATGGATAAACTAAAAAATACCGGAAAAGAAAAAGATAATTTAGAGTTTAAAGATCAGCAAAAAGTAAATGATTTTATCAAACGTCAGAAACAACAAGACGAAATGATGAAACAGTTTGCTGAAAAAATGAACAAGAATTTAGATAAATATAATACAGATAAGAAAGATAAAACTGCCGAAGATTTACAAAAGCGTTTAGATAATGCCGAGAAAGATTTAGAGAAAAATCAGAAATTGATGGATGAGTTGAAGAACTTAAACGACAAATTAAACAGCGAAGAGTTGTTTGATAAGATGGAAAAGTTCAAACAAATCAGCAAAAATCAATCTCGTAATTTAGAACAATTAGTTGAATTAACGAAGCGTTTTTATGTAGAAAAGAAAGCAGAGCAAGTTGCAGAAAAGCTAAATAAGTTAGCAGATAAACAAGAACAGCTTTCTAATAAAGATGCTGAAAACACAAAAGAAAAGCAAGACGATATCAATAAATCATTTGATAAAATTCAGGAAGATCTTAAAGATTTAAAAGACGAAAACAATAGTTTGAAATCTCCTTTGGATATTCCGAAAGATGCTTCAAAAGAAAAAGATGTAGAGAATGATTTGAACAAAGCTTCGGAAGAATTAAATAAAAAGAATACTTCTTCGGCTAAGCCAAAACAAAAAAGTGCTTCAAAGAAAATGAAGTCAATGGCTGAGCAAATGAGTTCAAGTATGGAAGGAGGAGAACAAGATCAATTAGAAGAAGATGTTGCCATGCTTCGTCAAATTCTGGATAACCTTTTAGCATTTTCATTATCTCAGGAAGATGTAATGAAACAATTTAAATCGATGAAATTAGGTTCTTCTGCATATACGAAGAACATAAAAATTCAGCAGAATTTAAAACAACAGTTCCGTCATGTCGATGACAGTTTGTTTGCAATGTCTCTTAGAAATCCAAAAATAGCAGAAGATGTTACGAAGGAAATTGGTAACGTACAATATAATATGGACAAAGCGATTGAAGTTTTAACCGATGTTCAAATCCCAAAAGGAGTTTCGCATCAGCAATACGCTGTTTCATCTGCAAATAAATTAGCCGATTTTTTAAGTGACCTTTTGAATAATATGCAGATGCAAATGTCTAAACCGGGAACGGGTAAACCAAAACCTGGAGACGGACAAGGAATGCAATTACCAGATATTATTCAAAAACAAAAAGGCTTGGCTGATAAAATGAAAGAAGGAATGAAGCCGGGAGATAAACCGGGAAGTGGTCAGCAAGGAAAAAGTGGAGAAGGAAAACAAGGCCAAGGACAGGGTAAAGAAAGCGGACAAGGAAAAGATGGACAAGGCAAAGACGGTAAAAATGGTCAGGGTAAAAATGGACAAGCAGGAAAAGAAGGAGGAAAAGGTAACGAAGGAAATGATGGAGAAGATGGAGAAGGTGACGCTGAAAAGATAATGGAGATTTACAAAGAGCAGGTTAAACTTCGTGAAGCTTTACAAAAAGAGTTAGCCAAAAAAGGATTAGACATGCAAGGAAGATCTGCAATTGAACAAATGAAAGCTTCAGAAAAACAGATTTTAAATAAAGGTTTTAAGAATGAGAACCTGCAGAGAATTTTAAATATTCAGCAAGAACTATTAAAATTAAACAACGCAGTTCAGGAACAAGGTCAGGATACGAAGCGTCAATCTGAAACAAACAAGGCTGAATTTTCTAATCGTTCAAATGCGTTACCAAGCTCATTAACTGATTATTTAAATAGTGTAGAAATTTTAAATAGACAATCGCTACCTTTGCGCTCGAATTTTAATCAAAAGGTTCAAGAATATTTTAATACAAAATGATAAACTTTAATTACGAAACCGAATTTTCTTTAGATAACGAACAAGCTTTTACAGATTGGTTAAGCGCAGTTATTGTTTCTGAAAAGAAGAACGAGGGAGAAATAAATTATATTTTTTGTGATGATGAATACCTGCATAAAATAAATGTAGAATATTTAAACCACGACACATTAACTGATATTATCAGTTTTGATTATACAGTTGGTAACGAACTAAACGGAGATATTTTTATTTCTGTTGAAAGAGTAGAAGACAATGCGAAAGATTTTAATGTTTCTTTCGACGAAGAATTGAAACGCGTATTGGCTCACGGTATATTACATTACTGTGGATACAAAGATAAAAGTGATGCAGATGCAGAACTTATGCGTTCTAAAGAAGATGAAAAGATTGCGATGTTTCACGTGAAACAGTAACAAGGAAACAAATTCCAAAGTTTTAAAATTTCAAATTCCAACTGTTCCACGTGAAACATATTAAATCTTGTTTCGGTTTCAAAGCAGATTTTAATATTTATACATAACGTTCCACGTGAAACATTTCTGTTTTTTGAGTTGAATTTATAATTAACGTTCCACGTGAAACACTGGTGAAAGCGATTCGTTTTTTAACCGTATCGAGTTTAAATAAAGATTTTAGGTTTTTAAAATTTATAAAGTGTTTCACGTGGAACAAGAATCTGTTTTTTTTTGGATTCGTGATTTATAATGTTTCACGTGGAACAAGAAATCAAGAAGCTTGTGTTTTTTAGATTTGGTTATTTCTGATTCAAAACAAACGTTCCACGTGGAACGCAACGAAGTTGGAATTTGAAATTTTTAAAATTGTTATTTGTGCTTTAGCACAGTTCCACGTGGAACAAAAGAAAAATAAAGTTAATTCTGAGAATCGCCTTAAACGGTTTGCAGAGAATAATAAAACAAAATGTTTTTAGAAGAATACGATGTTATTGTAGTTGGTGCTGGACATGCAGGATCTGAAGCCGCGGCAGCGGCCGCAAATTTAGGATCCAAAACTTTGTTGGTTACAATGAGTTTGCAGAACATAGCCCAGATGTCTTGCAATCCTGCAATGGGGGGAATTGCAAAAGGACAAATTGTTCGTGAGATCGATGCACTTGGAGGTTACTCCGGAATTGTTTCAGATCGAACTGCAATTCAATTTAAGATGTTGAACAAATCAAAAGGACCAGCAATGTGGTCGCCGAGAGTTCAAAGTGATCGAATGCGTTTTGCAGAAGAATGGAGAATGATGTTGGAGGGAACTCCAAATTTAGATTTTTACCAAGAGATGGTAAAAGGTCTGATTATCGAAAACGGAAAGATAAAAGGAATTAGAACTTCGCTTGGAGTTGAGATTCGATCCAAATCGGTTGTGTTGACAAACGGAACTTTTTTGAACGGATTAATTCATATCGGTGAAAAACAATTCGGTGGAGGAAGAGCAGGCGAAAGTGCCGCAACCGGAATTACCGAAGATTTGATCAAAGCAGGATTTGAAGCTGGAAGAATGAAAACAGGAACGCCGCCACGAGTTGATGGACGTTCTTTGGATTATTCTAAAATGAACGAAGAAAAAGGAGATGCAGTTCCGGATAAGTTTTCTTATTCGGATTTGACCGTTCCGTTAACGCATCAAAGATCTTGTCACATGACATACACTTCGCTTGAAGTTCACGATATTTTGAGAGAAGGTTTTGATCGTTCGCCAATGTTTAACGGAAGAATAAAAAGTTTGGGTCCGAGATATTGTCCGTCGATTGAAGATAAGATTAATCGTTTTGCAGATAAAGAACGTCACCAGCTTTTTGTTGAACCAGAAGGATGGAATACTTGTGAAGTTTACGTCAATGGATTTTCAACTTCGCTTCCGGAGGATATTCAATTTAAAGCATTGAGTTCTGTTGCCGGTTTTGAGAAAGTGAAATTCTTCCGTCCGGGTTATGCGATAGAATATGATTATTTCCCGCCAACGCAATTGAAACATACTTTGGAAACGAAGCTAGTTGAAGGTTTATATTTTGCCGGACAAATTAATGGAACGACAGGATATGAAGAAGCAGCTTCGCAAGGTTTGATGGCCGGAATAAATGCGCATTTAAAAGTGCACGAAAAAGCACCGTTGATTTTAAAACGTGATGAAGCGTATATTGGTGTTTTGATCGACGACTTAATTACGAAAGGAACAGAAGAACCGTATCGTATGTTTACATCTAGAGCAGAATATAGAACATTGTTGCGACAAGATAATGCCGATTTTAGATTGACGCCAATGTCGCATGAAATTGGTCTTGCATCTGAAGCTCGTTTGCGAAGAATGGAAAAGAAATTAAATGAGTCTGAAAAGATGGTTGCGTTCTTCAAAGAAACAAGTGTTTCGGTTGCTGAAACAAATCCAATTTTAGAAGCAAAAGAAACGGCTCCAATTACGCAAGGTGATAAAATGTTTAAAGTATTCTCACGTCCGCAAATTGATTTAGAGGATATGCTGAAATTTGAAAAAGTAAAAGCATATGTTGAAGAAAATGATTTGGACAAAGAAATTTTAGAGCAAGCAGAAATCCAGGTTAAATATTCTGGTTATATCGAAAAGGAAAGAAACAACGCCGATAAACTAACTCGTTTAGAAGAAGTGAAAATTCCGGAGAATTTCGATTACAATAAAATTAAATCAATGTCGATTGAAGCAAAACAAAAATTAAGCAAAATTCGACCAGTTACAATTTCTCAGGCATCAAGAATAAGCGGTGTATCACCAAGTGATATTTCCGTGCTTTTGATTTATATGGGAAGGTAGAGATTTTAAATTTTAGATTTTAGATTTTAGATTTTTCTAGAATTGCATATTAGAAAGTATTTGATTTGTTTCACGTGAAACAAATTGAAGTGAATTGAAATTTTAGATTCTAATAAAGCAATCTAAAATTTAAACTTTGAAATCTAAAATGGTATTTGTTCCACGTGAAACGAATTTGAAATTGATATAGTTTGTCATTCTGAGGAACGAAGAATCTTCGTTGCTAGATAGACAAAGATTTGTTCTTTTGGTGTGGGGTTACTAACGAAGATTCTTCGTTCCTCAGAATGACAAAAAGAGCTAAAATCTAAAATTCCTTTATATGAGAATTGTTGAAAGAGAAATTTTATCTGACGAAGAAAAAGAAGTTTTAAGAGAACTTTGGAACGAGGAATATCCGGCACGATTAAATTGCAAAACGATGCAGGATTTTGAATTGTACTTAAACGGTCTTTCAAATACAAAACATTATTTGCTGTTTGATGCGTTAGATAAAATTAGCGGCTGGGCATTTACTTTTTTGAGAGAAGATGAAAATTGGTTCGCCATAATTTTGAATCATCAAATTCAGGGAAAAGGAAATGGGACACTTTTGATGAACGAATTAAAAAAGAATAATACAAGTTTGAATGGCTGGGTTGTGGATCATGAAAATGAAGTAAAACAAAATGCAGCACATTATAAATCTCCAATGCCATTTTACATTAAAAATGATTTTACAATTTTGACAGAAATCAGAATTGAAAATGAAAAAATGTCGGGAGTAAAAATTAATTGGAAACAATAAATAAAATATAAAAACTAGAAACCCTAAAAGTGAAATTTTGACTTTTAGGGTTTGCTATGAAATTCAACCAAAATACCTATAATTAAAAAATGGACGTTTTAAACAAAAAACATTTTCTTACTGTAAAAGACCATTCTGTTTCGAAAGAAATTTTCGATTTGTACTATGATGAAAATCTGGATATGCTGATAACTTCTCCTCAGCCGGATTTAGAAAATTTAGGAAGATATTACGAAAGCGAAGATTATATTTCGCATACAGATAACAAACGTTCTGTTTTTGAAAAAGTATATCATTTTGTAAAAAGTATAGCTTTAAAAAATAAACTGAATTTAATTAATTCAGAACAATCTCAAAAAGGAAAAATTTTAGACATTGGTGCCGGAACCGGAGATTTTTTGTTGACAGCAAAAAATGACGGTTGGAATGTAATTGGAGTTGAACCAAGCGAGCGAGCAAAAAATATTGCAAAGCAAAAAGGAATTTCATTTGTTGAAGAAATCAGCGAACTCGAAAATAATTCCTTTGACGTAATTACAATGTGGCACGTTTTAGAACACGTTCCAAATTTGGAACTTCAAATTCAGGAATTGAAGCGATTATTAAAACCAACTGGAACATTAATTGTTGCGGTTCCAAATTTCAAATCGTTCGACGCAAAACATTACGGAGAATTTTGGGCAGCTTTTGATGTGCCAATTCATTTTTGGCATTTTTCAAAAAAAGCCATCAAAACGCTTTTTGAAAAAGTGGACATGAAATTAGAAAAAGTACTTCCAATGAAATTTGATTCATTTTATGTGAGTCTACTTTCTGAAAAATACAAAACCGGAAAAATGAATTTTATCAAAGCATTTTTCATCGGTTTAAAATCAAATTTAAAAGCGTCGAGTACAAAAGAGTATTCATCTCACATTTACGTGCTAAAAAACAACTAAAACGCAAAATAAACGCATTTAAGACGCTTTCTTTGACTAGACGAGGCTTTGTGTCGTCTTTTCCGAGAAAACGGTTCTAATAAAAGCTATGAAAGTCGCTTTTAATAGTGATATTTTATAGCTTTTTTTGCATCGATAAAGAAAACTAATACCTCAAAAAGACTACAGTTTTTGGCTTTTTTTCTTGTTTTTTCCGATTTTTGATTTTTGAATTTCGTCGAACAAAACATTACGAAAATTTTGTTTTTTGCGCTTCCTGTTTTTTTATTTTTTAAAAATGAAAATTTTAAAAAACCTTCAAGAAAAATTTTCCAGTCAATTTTTCAAAAAAAGCAAAAATTTTAAAATGAGCATTTTTTCAGTCATTTTCTCATGAAATTCAAAAACGTAAATTTCAAAAAAGTTTTAGACACTGATTAAACACTTAAAAAGGATCAAAACGTAAAATAAGCGCATTTAAGGCGTTTTCTCAGGTAAATTGGGGCTTTATATTGTCTTTTTTGAGAAAACTGCTGTAATAAAAGCTATAAAAGCCACTTTTAATAGTGATATTTTATAGTAGTATTTTAGTCCATAAATAAAACCAATATCATAAAATTATAGCATTTTTTAAACTTTATGTCGATGCTATTTATTTTTTTATATTTTTGTCTTCAATACAATAAAAAAATTAGAAATTTAAAAAATGAAAAAAGCATTAGTAATTACCGCACTTTCAATTTTGGTTGTTTCGTGTAATAAAGCGACAGAAGCTAAAGAAGTAAAAACAGCTTACGTGGATACTTCAGTTTTGATGAAAGAGTACACTGAGGCAAAAGACCTTGAAGCTAAATACAAAGCTCAGGCAGAAGAAAAAGGAAGACAACTGCAAGCTGAGATTACTCGTTTTAAACAAGACGCTGCTAATTTTCAAAGTCAGGCACAAGCAAATGGACAAGCTTGGGCGCAACAAAGAGGGGCTGAATTGCAAAAAAGAGAACAGCAATTGGGTTATGCTCAACAAGCTTTATCACAGCAATTACAGCAAGAAAGTGGTGTAGAAATGGATTCTCTTGTAAGCGGAGTTAAAAAATTCATCAAAGATTACGGAAAGAAAAACGGATATTCTTATATCTACGGGACAGGTGATGCGGCTACAGTTTTATACGCTGAAGACAAGTACGATATCACTAAAGTTATTATTAAAGAGTTGAACGATAAGTACAAAGCATCTCCAAAAGCAGAAGATAAACCAGCTGCAAAAGAAGAGGCTAAAAAATAATAAACTGCCAAACTAACTAAACTAAATGAAAAACCTAAATCCAGATCTGGATTTAGGTTTTTTTCTTTTATAAAAATGCGATATTTTTGACGTTTAATACCTGCCTAATGCAAAACGTTTCAGAAGCTGCAGCTTACACCTTACAATTCATCAATCAAACGCAAAAATCGATATTTCTTACAGGCAAAGCCGGTACAGGAAAAACCACTTTATTGCGTGAAATCATTGCCACAACGCACAAAAATACAGTTGTAGTGGCACCAACAGGTATTGCGGCTCTTAATGCAGGCGGTGTAACAATTCATTCGATGTTTCAGCTGCCTTTTTCGGCATTTTTACCCACTTATGAAGAGAGTTCTCAGTTTACAGAAACCGTAAAATTTGAGAATAAAGAATCACTTCGCCGACATTTCAAAATGAACAATGTCAAGCGAAATGTGATCCGCAATATGGAGTTACTGATTATTGATGAAGTCAGTATGCTTCGCGCTGATTTGCTGGACGCTATCGACTTTATGATGCAGACAGTACGAAGAAATACCAAAGCTTTTGGAGGCGTTCAGGTACTTTTTATTGGCGATTTATTGCAATTACCGCCCGTAATTCGGGATGAAGAATGGCGAACTTTGCGTAATTATTACAAAGGAAAATTCTTTTTTCATTCGCATGTAATGCAACATAATCCGCCGCTGTACATTGAATTATCTAAGATTTACCGCCAGAGTGATGACAAATTTATTTCGGTTTTAAACAACCTTCGAAACAACCAGATTACAAAAGAAGATGTTCAGATTTTAAACCAATATGTAAAACCAGATTTCGATCTAAAAATGAATCCCGGTTTTATAACTTTAACCACGCATAACGCAAAAGCAGATACAATCAACGAACAGGCAATCAATGATTTGCCTGGAAATGAATTTTCTTATCGGCCATTTGTAGTTCATGATTTTCCTGAGAAGATTTTTCCCGTAGAAGAAAATTTAAAACTAAAAGTTGGCGCTCAGGTTATGTTTGTCAAAAACGATTTGTCTTTTGATAAAAGATATTTCAACGGAAAAATGGGCGTTATCAAATCGCTTTCCCCGGAAGAAATCTTCGTTCATTTTCCGGAAGAAAACAAAACAATCGAAGTCGAAAAATACGAATGGAAAAACATTCGCTACAAAGTAAACGAACTCACAAAAGACATAGAAGAAGAAGTTTTAGGCACATTTGCGCATTATCCAATCAAATTGGCGTGGGCGATTACTGTGCACAAAAGTCAGGGATTAACTTTTGAAAAAGCTGCGCTCGATGTATCGCAAGTTTTTTTGCCCGGACAGGCCTATGTAGCACTTTCACGTTTAACGTCCTTAAATGGGCTTATTTTGCTTTCTCCGATACAAATGAACGGGCTGTCGAACGATCAGGATGTGATGGATTATGCTTTAAACAAAGCGACGGAAGACGACTTAAAAAATTCGCTTCATTTTGAAACCAAAAATTTTATTCATAACTATTTGATTAACAGTTTTAACTGGACAGATTTAGCACAAGAATGGAGAAATCATCGTTTTAGTTATAACGAAAATGCCGCTGCATCAGAAAAATCAAAACATTCTGCCTGGGCACATAAACGTTTAGAAATTATCGACGGACTTGCAGATCCTTCGCAGAAATTCGTGCAGCAGCTTAATAAAATTTTCAATAAAGAAACAGTTGATTTGTTGTTTGTCAAGGAAAGAGTAGAGGCGGCTTATGATTATTTTTTCAAACCAATGGACAAACTGGTTACGGATCTTTTGAGTAAAATGGCTGAAATTCAGAAATTTAAAAAAGTAAAAGAATTTTATGAAGAATTAGCCTTTTTAGATGATTTGCAGACTAAAGCGGTTTTACGTTTGATGAAAGCCAAATTGCTTGTTGAAATCGTGGTTTCCCGTGAAACAATCAGCAAAGAAAGCCTGACTTCTCCAGCAATAAAAAACTACAAAACCGAAAAGATTTCCAGAACCAAAGAAGAGTTTAAAATGACGAATACAGACATGTTTCAGGTTGATGAGCCAGTTACTCGTTATTCGTATAAAAAAGCAGATAAAACGGAAGAAAAAGCTGAAAAAAAGACTACTGTTGAAGAGACGCACGAACTATGGCTGGCAAAAAACTCTGTTGAAGATATTGCCCGAATGAGAAAGCTGACCGTTCAAACGGTTGAATCGCATTTAATAAAATTGATTCAGGCCAAGAAAGTTGAGATTACAGATGTTCTTCCTTATGATAAAATCTTAGCTTTAAGAGAAGCTTTTGAATTTTATGCAGAAGAATCTTTGAGTCCGCTAAAGGAAAAATACGGAGACGAATTTACCTGGGATGAACTTAAGATGTTCAAAGCTAGTATTAATTGATTTTAGATTTTGTAATCAAGATTATATAAACCTAGAGAAAGACTTAATTTTAAAGTTGGTTTACGCTTTTTTGTCATTTCGACGAAGGAGAAATCTCCATAAGTAACTCCGCAACGAAAACCCAATCTTTGCCGAGCTTCGTGCGGAGATTTCTCCTTCGTCGAAATGACATTCATTGTGCTTATTTTTTATAAAACGAAGATTCTTGATTTCCTTTTTGTAACTTAGGGTTTAATAGACTGAAATTTTAAATAATTTCCAATAAACATTATGTAAAATAGAAAATCATGAAAAAGCTTATATACATCGCATTAGTTATTTTTTCTGTCACGGGTATGAGTGGTCAGGAACTCAAAAAGGAATATCAAAAATTCATTCAAGCTTTTATTAACAACGTAAAAAGGGATAAGAAAGAAGCAATTGCAAATATGATTTCTTATCCGTTGGAAAGAGAAACGCCAATCCCTCCAATCAAAAATAAAACAGAGTTTATAAAGCGATATTCGGAGATTTTTGATGCAGATTTAAAGAAAGAAATAACATCGTCAAAACCCGATAAAGACTGGTCAGAAATGGGATGGCGGGGCATTATGCTCAACAACGGGACGATCTGGATTGATACTGATGGGAAATTGACATCGATTAATTATCAGTCGAAAATTGAGAAAGATTTAAAAACAAAACTTGTTTCTTCTCAAAAGCAAAACGTTCATTCGAGTATAGCAAAGTTCAAAAGTCCGATTTGTGTTTTTGAAACCTCAAAATTCAAAATTAGGATTGATGATTTAGGAAATAATAATTACCGTTATGCATCCTGGTCTGTAAAGCAGAAGATGAGTGAGAAACCGGATTTAATTATTCAAAATGGTAAATTTATTGCTGATGGTACAGGAGGAAACCACAGTTACGAATTTAAAAAAGGAAATTATGTTTATACTTGCGATATTATAGTTTTGGGAGAAAAAGGTTCTCCGCCAGCAAGATTAGTTATTACGCAAGATGGAAAAGAAATCCTTTCACAAAACGCTAAAATTGTTTCACGATAAACAAAAAACCCGATTCAAACAGAATCGGGTTTTTTGTTTTCAGTTATAGAGACGAAATGGCTTTTTCAAGCTCTTTTTGCTGCGTTATTTGCGTTAATTTGAGTTTTTGAATACTAACCTCGTTTTCTTTGGTTTTTAGCCTTTGTTTTTGAATTTCTTCATCTGAGATCGAAGATGTTGTTATTTTGTTTTCAATTTTTTGATTGGCCAGCTCCAGTTTGTTGATCTTTTCCTTTGTAGATTTTAAATTATCTTCAGATTTGACCAATGCTTTTTTCTTTGATTCAACCTCTTTTCTTTGCTTTTCAATTTCCTTTTGCTGCTTTTGTAATTCCGAAATTTTATCGTCAAGCTTTTTGTGATTTTCAACAGAAGCTTTTCTGGCATCGTTTTCAGCTTTTTGCAATTCCATTTCGTAAGCTTTTTGATTCTGAATTGTTTGCTGTGCCATAAAATATTGTGAGTTCATTATAAACATCACAACTGCAAATGTTTTAAGAATTTTATTCATCATTTTTAAATTTTATTGGCGACGAAATTAAATGATGATTAATTTTAAGATTACCAGATAACTATTTAAAAATGATAAAATAAGACAAAAAAAATCCTATTCGGTAAGAATAGGATTTTGAGGATTTTATAAGTTTTCGACCAGAATCCAGGCATCTGGATTTTCGCCTTTTTGAATTTCTTTCTGTGCTTTTTCAGCTTCTCCCATTGTGGCATAACTTCCATATAAAACCGGGAATAAACCATGCTTGTTTTCGCCAAGCATTCTGGCGTTATAACCGTCTTTGATTAATTGGTTGTACGCTTTTTTTGCATTTGCTTCGCTTCTAAAAGCACCGGCCATGATATGATAAGGCATAAGTTTGACTTCTGCAGTTTCTACTTTTGCAGAATCAACAGCTAAAGTTACAGCAGGTAGCGGATTTTGAATCACGAATGTTGCTTCCTGTATTTTGTTCTGAACTTTTTTCTGGACATTACCTTCTACAACAAGCGTTTGTGCAGCAATTTGATTTTGGTACAAAGGATAACCAATACTTCCGGTAACGCCTAAACCAAGAACAAAAATAGCAGCATATCTTAAATAAGATCTTGATGATCTTACTTCTTCATCTTCATACAATTCGACAGTTTCTCTCTCTGAGATTTGCTCGATTTTCTTTTCGAAAATTTCTCTTTTTACCATTGGAGAAACAAACGGACTTAATCCGAAAGAAGTCGACAAATAGTTAATTTGATCGTTTGGTGAAAAAATGATATTGTTCTCAGAATTTAAACGAAGATCTCCAATATTTTTCAGGCTGATTACACCATTTTCTTCAAGTGTCTGTCTCCATTTTTGAACCTCAAAAGCGATACCATTTACGGCAGTTCCGTAAGATATATTTTCTGCTTGGGCAACATGATTGGCCAGCAGTCCGTCATTATTTTTTAAGCGGCTGTTGAAAAAAACCGTTTTCTTCGGTGGAAAAAACGAATTCGTACTTTCATTCAGCTGTGCTGATTGAATTTCGGTTAAAAATGCCCCAAATCCGGGAACCGTTACACACTGATAACGATATAATAATTGCGCGATATAAGTTTCGATTTTCATAGCAACAAAGTTAAGTAATGAATATAGTTATCAAAATTTTATTCACAATTTTTATTAACAATTGCAAGATTTTTATATACAATTAATTATCAGTATTTTAATTAAAACTTTATTAGCATCGCTTATTTTGTTTCTGTATAAATTTTATTTTTTATTAAGAAATTACTTTGTTTTTAGCATATTTGCACTATTATTTGAGTACAGTTTTTATTTCTATTTTACATAATATTTTTTGCAAATGTCAGATCAGGATTTATTTTATTTATTAGCCTTAATGAAAGTGGATGGAGTGGGAGATATTATGGCAAAAAAATTATTAAATCATTGCGGAAATGCAGAAGCAATTTTTAAATCGAAAACCAATCAAATTGCTGCAATTGATGGAGTTGGTTCTGTTATGCTGAAAAACATAAAAGACAAAGCTATTTTTGAAAAGGCCAATCAGGAACTTGAATTTATCAGAAAAAATGATATCAAGATTTCTTTCTTTCAGGACGAAACATATCCGGATCGTTTAAAACATTGTATAGATTCTCCTGTTTTGATTTTTACCGGGGGAAATATAGATTTGAAAAATAAGAAGATAATTAGTATCGTTGGCACACGTCAAATTACATCTTACGGAACTGAATTTTGCCGAAAACTCATTGAAGATCTTGCACCGCTGGATCCTGTAATTGTGAGTGGTTTTGCCTATGGCGTTGATATCGTGGCGCATCAATTTGCAATGGATTATAAATTGCAGACTATTGGGGTTTTAGCTCATGGATTAAATCAGGTTTATCCAAAAGCACACAAAAAGTACATGGCAAAAATGGAAGAAAATGGAGGTTTTATTACCGAGTTTTGGAGTACTTCTAATCCGGATAAAGAGAATTTTGTCCGCCGAAATCGTATTGTTGCCGGAATCAGTGAAGCCACAATAGTAATTGAATCTGCAGATAAAGGCGGATCGCTTATCACGGCCAATTTAGCCAATGATTATAACCGCGATGTTTTTGCCGTTCCGGGAAGAGTAACAGACAGATATAGTCAAGGTTGTAATGATTTGATTAAAACCCAAAAGGCAAGCTTGTTAAGCAGTGCAGCCGACTTGATTTATGTTCTCAATTGGGATATCGAAAAGAAACCAAAAGCCATTCAAAAACAGTTGTTTATTGATCTGGAACTCGATGAACAAAAGATTTACGATTTTCTCCTAAAAAACGGAAAAGAATTGCTTGACACTATTGCGCTCGAATGTGATTTTCCTGTTTTTAAAATCTCAGGAATTCTTCTAAATATGGAACTTAAAGGAGTTATTAGGCCTTTGCCTGGGAAATTATTTGAAGCAATTTAATGTGTATTCTCACTAAAGATATTTCATATTTAAATTCCAGATTTCTTAAATATTAATTGAATGTAAAGGATATTTAATTATTTAACATTTATGCTAAAATAAATTAGGCAAAGTGTAATAAAAGTATATTTTTGCTCTACCAAAAACCTTAAAAATGAATATAATAGAACTAATTGAAAATGCTGGGATTTATAAAGAAAACCGAAGCGCTTTCAGCACTGAAGACTCTGAAAAAGTCAGGAAGCAATTTGAAATTGAGCGATCACAAAACCCAAATTTAGATCCAAATCTTGCAGATAATTTGATTACTGCATTTAACGAATTTCCAAAAGAGATTTTGTTTATTTCGAATAATCGGATTCTGTATAATTTCTTTGCCAGAAAAAATTACTCCCGAAACAGATTCATTACAGATTATTCTGTTTCTGTTAATGAAGAAAATATTAAATCATTTATAGGCAGATTTTTATCTAAAGATTTAGATACTTTTTTCGATCAAAACATAGCGCAGAATAGATTTGATGATCTTTTAAATGTTAAAGAATATCTGCCTCAAAATTCATTAGACAATCTGAGCCAAAAGATAAGCACAAAACTTGATTTTGTTGTAAATAAATTTGATGAAAATCCTTCTTTATCATCTGGTGCTGAAACAATTGAATTTATTAAATACAGAAGTTTTTACACCTTGCTTTCTCATTTTAGATCTGCAGAAAATGACAAGAAAATCAGGGCAATTTACAGTAAAATGTCTGGTTCAATTGTTAGTGCAGGCGTACGAAATGAGTTTTTAGAACCAATGGTATCTTCAATGGTTAATTATAAACCAATAGATTACGAATTGAGTAATACAATACGATCTCACAAAGACCGAATCGACGCTGCAAAGGATAGAGAATATAGCAGCAGCAGTTCATCTGGAGGAATGTCTACTTGGTCCATCGTTGTATTACGATTGATTTTATTATTGGCGAGATTAGGAAGAGCTTAAAGATTTTTATATAAAAAAAGCCTGCTAAAATCAATTAGCAGGCTTTTTATTTTTAGATTTTTAATCTACTCTTTGTTTTCTTCATTATAATTCCAAAAGGCTTCTTCTACAGCACCTTCAAGAAGGCAGGAAGCAGCATATGAAATATCAATTAACCACTGATCAATTTGTTCTACTTGTTCTTTGGTAATCAAATTATTACCTTGCAGCATTCCTTCCGGATAAAGTGCCCACATTCTTCCATAATGACAAATTCCCCAAACACAAGAGATTATTCTTTTATCTACAAAATCCTTTTCTAATTCTGGTGCAAGAACTTGTAAAGCCTGCATAATTAGATGATAATTTTTCTCGTGTAAAACTCTTCTAAACGGACGTAATTGACCAAGAAAACCATTTTTCCAGCGATCGCTTTCTATGTTTTCATGGTGAGCGCTTTGGTACATTAGTTCTTCTATTGCTTCTTCTTTCGTCATAAATTAAATGTCTAATAAGAAAAATTTAATTCTCAAATCCAAGAACATTTCGAACCTTTGCTAAAACACTATCTGCAATGACAGAAGCTTTTGCAGCGCCTTTTTTCAATAAGGCATCAACTTCTTCAAGGTTATTTATGTAGTAATTATATTTTTCTCTTTCGGTTTTGAATTTCTCTGTAATCAGTTCAAAAAGAGCTTGTTTTGCATGCCCGTAACCGTAATTTCCACCAAGATAATTCGCTCTCATTTCGGCAATTTGAGTTTCATTTGCTAACAAAGCATATATTGCGAAAGCGTTGCAGGTATCAGGATTTTTTGGTTCTTCCAGCGGTGTGCTGTCCGTTTCAATGCTCATAATCTGTTTGCGTAACACTTTATCATCAAGGAAAATATTGATAATATTGTTGGCAGATTTACTCATTTTTCCGCCATTTGTTCCGGGAATTAATTTGCCTTCTTCCTGAATTTTGGCTTCTGGAAGTACAAATGTTTCTCCCATTTGGTGATTAAATCTTGAAGCGACATCACGTGTAATTTCTAAATGCTGCTCCTGATCTTTTCCAACCGGAACAAACTCTGCATCATACAATAAAATATCGGCAGCCATTAACATCGGATAGGTGAAAAGCCCAGCATTTACATCTGCTAAACGATCAGATTTATCTTTGAAAGAATGTGCCAAAGTCAATCTTTGGTAAGGAAAAAAACAGCTTAAATACCAGGTCAATTCAGCAGTTTGAGTCACATCAGATTGTCTGTAGAAGGTAACTTTATCTGGATTTAAACCACAGGCAAGCCATGCCGCAGCAGTGCTGTACGTGTTTTCTCTTAATGTTTTACCATCTTTAATTTGTGTAATCGAGTGTAAATCAGCAATAAACAAAAATGATTCATTTGCTGGATTATTCGATAATTCAATTGCAGGGATGATTGCTCCCAATAGATTGCCTAAGTGTGGCGTTCCAGTACTCTGAACACCAGTAAGTATTTTTGCCATTCTCGTTTTTTCTTATTCTTTAACGACAAAGGTCGTGATGTTTTTTTTAACCGCAAAGTTTGGAAAGTTTGTTATGTGGTTTTTAACGCAAAGAGCGCAAAGGATTTTCGCAAAGGAAAGAAGTTTTTTTAAGAATTGCTTTGCAATGAGCTCGCGAAGCTTTGTGTATAAGGATCAATATTTTTAAAGTTTTAGACTTAAGATTATTATGTTTAATTATAAGAATATATTTATAAATTTGACATTTTTTTAATATGATAGAAAACGAAATATCAAATATTATAATTGGAATTGCTATTGAAATTCATAAAAAACTTGGCCCGGGCTTATTAGAGAATGTTTATAAAGAATGCTTGTTTTATAAAATTGCGCAGCGAGGACTTCTAGTTGAAAAAGAGAAAGCTTTACCATTAATTTTTGAAGAAGTGAAGCTTGATTGTGGATACCGAATTGATTTACTTGTTGAGAACAAGTTTTTAATCGAAATAAAAACTGTAGAATCACTTACTGTTAACCATTTGGCACAAACTTTAACCTATTTAAAACTAGGAAATTATAAACAGGGCTTACTCGTAAATTTCAATGAAAGTCTCTTGAAAAAATGGAATAAGAAGAGTCATAAACAACTTATAGATAAAGCTTTGCGAGCTCATTGCAAAGCAAGTCTCAAAAAAAATTAACTTCTTTCCTTTGCGAAAATCCTTTGCGCTCTTTGCGTTAAAAACAACTGTAGAAACTCCCAAACTTTGCGAAAAACCTTTGCGCTCTTTGTGTTAAAAACCTCAAGACTTAGTGTAAAATTATTCATCAAACAAAATCTTTATAAAAATTCATTTCGGTTTTCTTACATTTGAAACCATGAAAGGATTAAAGATTGTTTTTTGGATTATTTGGCGCATTTGGTTTTACGTTTTAATGGCGATTCCGATATTGATTATGCTGCCGTTTTTACTGATTTCTATTATCTCAGAGAGAGGATACCCTTATTTTTTTAAAATGGCCCGCATTTGGGCTAAATTCATCCTTTTCGGGATGGGTTTTTATTACAAAGTAAAACGCGAACAAAAGCTTATCAAGAATAAGAGTTATATGATCGTGGCAAATCATACTTCAATGACGGATATTATGTTAATGCTTGCCATTATAAAAAACCCGTTTGTTTTTGTTGGAAAGAAAGAACTTGTGAAGATTCCGCTATTTGGATTTTTCTACAAAAGAACTTGTATTTTGGTAGACAGAAATTCTTCTAAAAGCAAAAATGAAGTTTTTAAACGTGCACAAGACCGTTTAAATCAAGGTTTAAGTATTTGTATTTTCCCTGAAGGCGGAGTTCCTGATGATGAATCTATTTTACTGGACGAGTTTAAAGACGGCGCTTTTAGACTGGCAATTGAACATCAAATTCCTATTGTACCTATTGTTTTTGCCGACAATAAACAACGTTTCTCGTATACTTTTTTAAGCGGAAGTCCCGGAAAAATGAGAGGGAAAATTCTCCCTTTTGTAGAAACAAGCGGTATGACACTGGATCACAGAAAAGAGTTAAGAGATCAGATAAGACAATTGATTTATAATGGTTTACTCGAATTTCAAAAGAAAGATTTAAAAAAGTAATTAAAATAACAAACCCGGCAGGATTTTACACTTGCCGGGTTTTCTTTCGAAATAAAAACCCCCGTTTATATTCAAAAAGCTTATCGATGAATTATTTTCTCAGAGATAAAACGCAATATTTTTTTAATTTTTAATTTGGTTTTTTTTCGTTTTCTACTCCTCAGCACTTCTCTTTTTTCTTTCATGGTTAAATATTTATGGCTTGATAATAAGGAGTTTGGGTAAACTCAAGTTAACGGCATAATATATTAGATCGCAAAAAAGTAAAAAGGTTGTATGAGCTGCTAAATTTTTTTTCAAAAAGCAGTAAAAACCCGTTAGAACCATGAGAGAAACTAACGGACTTTTAATGAATCAACCAACCAAATTTATTATAAAAAAAATGTTGAACTGTGTATTTATGGCCAATACCAATTAAACATTATGTCTATTTGTATAGATGAAAGAGCTGCAAAAAGGTTGCGTCTTTTTTTTATTTTTTTCCAAATAAAAAACCCGAAAGGTTTTAAATCTTTCGGGTTTAGAGTGTAAAGTATTGATTTTTAAATACTTTTATTTATTTTAAGCATCAGCTAATTCTTTGATGTGAGCTTTAATTTTAACTTCTAATTCATCAGCCAATTCTGGATTGTCTTTAATTAAAGCTTTTACGGCATCACGTCCCTGACCTAGTTTAGTGTCTCCGTAGCTAAACCAAGATCCTGCTTTTTTAACGATTTCAAATTCAACCGCTAAGTCAAGAATTTCACCTGTTTTAGAAACACCTTCTCCGTACATAATGTCGAATTCGGCAGTTTTAAACGGCGGTGCCACTTTGTTTTTAACGATTTTAACTTTAGTTCTGTTACCAATCACGTTTTCACCGTCTTTAATTTGAGAAGAACGACGAATATCTAAACGTACAGAAGCGTAGAATTTTAATGCGTTACCACCGGTTGTTGTTTCAGGATTTCCGAACATAACACCAATTTTTTCACGCAGCTGGTTGATAAAGAAAACAGTACAATTTGTTTTGCTGATTGTTCCCGTTAATTTTCTTAAAGCCTGAGACATTAAACGCGCATGAAGACCCATTTTAGAATCTCCCATTTCACCTTCGATCTCACTTTTTGGAGTTAAAGCCGCAACAGAGTCAATTACAACAATGTCGATAGCTCCGGAACGAATTAAGTTTTCGGCAATTTCTAATGCCTGCTCACCATTGTCTGGCTGAGAGATAATTAAGTTTTCGATATCAACACCTAATTTTTCAGCATAGTTTCTGTCAAAAGCATGTTCCGCATCAATAAACGCTGCAATTCCGCCCGCTTTTTGAGCTTCGGCAATTGCATGCAATGTTAATGTGGTTTTACCAGATGATTCTGGTCCGTATATTTCAATAATTCTTCCTTTTGGATATCCATTTACTCCAAGAGCTAAATCAACGCCAAGAGAACCAGAAGAAATCGTTTCTACCTCTACAATGGCTCTGTCGCCCATTTTCATTACGGTTCCTTTTCCGTAGGTTTTGTCAAGTTTATCAAGCGTTAACTGCAGCGCTTTTAATTTGGCTTCTTTGTCTGAACTCATCTTTTCTTAAATATCTAAAATTGTTATTTTCTGCCTTTCAAAACCAAATAATGGAAATACTTTCCTGATTTTATTTAGCGAATTAGAATGTGTAAAAATACTTCTTTTTTTGAAGTTTGATTGCTTCAAATTGTTTCAAATTGTAACAATTTGTATTACAAAAATAAAGCCTTTAATTCTGTAGCGTCAGAAGGTTTTAATTTTCCTGCAAGTACTAAACTTAACTGTTTACGGCGTAAAGCAGCTTCAAAACGTTGTATTTCTAACTCTGTTTCCGGGGCAATTGCCGGTACTTCAACAGGTCTTCCCGTATCGTCAACAGCGACAAAAGTATAAATAGCTTCGTTTGCTTTGGTTCTGTTTCCAGATTCGCGGTCTTCTACCCAAACGTCTATAAAAACTTCCATAGAACTTTTGAATGATCTTGAAACTTTTGCTTCTACAGTAACAACGCTTCCAAGGGAAATTGCTCTGTTAAAAGCAACGTGATTTACAGATGCTGTAACTACAATTCGGCGTGAATGTCTGCGCGCTGCAATACTTGCTGCACGATCCATTCGGGCTAATAATTCGCCGCCAAAAAGATTGTTTAAAGGATTTGTTTCACTCGGTAAAACTAAATCAGTTAATATTGTCAGCGATTCTGAAGGGTGTTTTGGATTCATTTTTTTGATAAAGTATATATGAAAGGATTTAATCTTTCTTTTTTTGATTTGATTCTTTGTCTTTTTTAAATTTTAAGAGATTTTCTTTGTTAATTTCAAGTATGGATTTTTTAGATTCGCCTTCTAACTCTTCACCTGTTTTATCTTTCGCCTGAAGATATGTAGTTTCGTCTTTTTTCCTAACAGATTTTATTATATCTACTTTTGAAAGTTGCTCTAAGTGTTCTTTAGCCATTTTTTGAAGTAGAGTAAATCTTATTTTTTTTTCAGTATTTAATTTTATCATTTCAGCATTCATTACTTCTAAGTTAGACATAACTAGAAGTTCATTTATGCTAGAAAAATCCCTCATGTTTTTTGTTTTTGATAAATCTGGATTTGCTTCTTTCCATTCTTTAGACGTATAACCATAAAGGGCAAGATTTAATATTTCTGCTTCATTTGCATACTCAATTCCTCTTTTATCTAGTGGAAGAGAACTTTTTGGGATTATAAATTTTTGAACAGCATCTGTATGTATTGAATAATTTGCTTTACTCAAAATTCTTCTTACATCCCACTCTAAGTTATATTGATTTGTTTCAATTTCTTTTAATCTTTGGTACTCTGTAACAATGTACAATTGAAAAACAGGGCTTATCCACATTCCAAAGTTAAAGGCAATATCTTTGTGAGCATAAGTACCACCATATCTGCCTGTTGTTGCAGTGATGCCTATTGCATTTGTTTTTTCACACCATTCCTTAACGCTTACTTTAAAAGTATTTAATCCAGCACCTTCTTTAATTATGGCGAATTCGCCATAATTAAAATTTGGATTGTTTAAACTTTCCCAAGCAGCTAAATATTCTAAAGTATTTCTATTTCTTAACCAGTCACTTATAAAAAAATCACCATCATTAGCTTTTATCATATCAGTTAAACAGATATAATCGCTTTTGTTAATATTTAGCATAGATATTTCGTGATCCTGTACTATTAATTTTATGTGTTTTGACATATTAGTGTTTTTAGAAATATTGATTTTAAAATGCTTTAGTACTTTAGAAACAAATAGGTTTCTATAAATTAATTCATCCAGTTCACTAACATAACGGCAGGAATTAAATAAATAACAATGGTTCTTGCGCCATCGTAATCTTTGGCTAATCGTTGTCCGAAAAGCATCATTAACAAACAGATACATGAAAAAATTCCGGCATAAAAACCATAGTCACGACCGCTGTTTGTTAGTAATTGAATCGCGCCCACAACACTTAAAATTCCGGAAATTAATTCTAAAATTAACAAGTGTAAAAGAGCAAGCGGCACCTGATTTTTTAATGGTGTTTTGGCAAAATGTTCTTTAAGCCAGACAACATTATCTTTCCAGTAAAAAATTTTTTCATAGCCCGATTGTAAAAAAGTTAAGGCTAAAAATGCTAATATTAAAATAGAGGCAACATTGTTCATTTGAGGACTATTTTTTATGAATTAAACGAGTCAGTTTTATAGATAAATCGGTTAAGATTATTTTCGCATTTCCGTTTCTTTCAATGTGATACATCGCATCAGAAAGCTCTTTGAAAATTTCGTGAATATTATTTCCGTTTACAAAAGGCGCAAAATTTTCGAGTTTAAACTTGTCGACTTTTGGCTCAATGTAAACTAAACTTGGCGTTTGATAATTCAGTAATAAAGCTTGTCTGAACATTTCGATACAAAACTGAATAAATTTTTTCTGGCTTTCGCGGCCAAGTCCGGCGATTTCTTCGCTCCAGGAAATTAAATCCTGAATCGCTGCGGCATTTCCTTTTGCCCTGAAAGCAGCACGAACCCAATTTACAAACCATTGCTCAAAAGGATATTCAGTATCATCTTCTTTCAATAAATGCAATGCTTTATTAAAATTTCCCTGCGCCTGATGGGCAATTTTTTTGGCTAAATTTGGGTCTATATTTTCTTTGGAAACCAATTCTTCGGCAATTACTTTTTCGGGAAGTCCGTTAAAGTGAATCACCTGACAGCGAGAACGTATGGTTTGAATAATGTCTTCTTCGTTTTCAGAAATCAGAATAAAAATTGTTTTATCTGAAGGTTCTTCCAGCAGTTTCAAAAGTTTATTTGAAGCTGCAATATTCATCTTATCTGCCATCCAGATAATCATGATTTTATAACCGCCTTCGTAGGATTTAAGCGCAAGCGATTTTAAAACTTCCTGAGCATCTTCGACTCTGATTTCTCCCTGCTTGTTTTGAACGCCAAGGAGTTTATACCAGTCAAATAATCCGCCGTAAGGCATTTCCTGAATAAAGTTTCGCCAGTCCTGAATAAAGTCTAAACTTTTGGGTTTTGTTTTGACATCTTCTGTCGTAACAGTTGGGTAAATAAAATGCAGATCGGGATGCGAAATATTTTGAAATTTCAAATTACACGAATCATTTCCGTTTTCGTTTTCATTTCCCGTATTACTGCACAATATGTACTGTGCATAAGCAATCGCTGTAGATAATGTACCGCTTCCTTCAGGCCCAATGAATAATTGTGCATGAGGAATTCGCCCGGAAGATGCACTTTTTATCAAGTGACTTTTGATGTAATCCTGACCTAAAATTTGAGAAAATTGCATGAAGCAAAGATAGCAGAAAATGATGTAGTCAAAAATTTTAGATTAAAGATTATTGAGCTGGATTTCATTTATGAGAATATGATTGTTTTTTGCTAAATTTTTTGTTCTGTTGCCGCTAAGTTTTGTTAATAAATTACTTCACGCGAGCAGATATCAAGACTTTTTTGTTAATATTTTTTTGTTCAAAACGATAAACGTATGCTTTTTTTGGCTATTTATAGTGAAATTTTTATTCCAATTTTATAGATAATCTCTTACGTTTCCTGTTTTAACAAATTTAACAAAAAGCCCGTTAAAACGCACATTTTCTCGACATAGAGCGGGGTTTTAAGGTTTTTTTAAGCTTTTTTTTTGAAAAAAGAATTCAATAAAGTTGCAATTTAAGTTAATTTCTATATTTTTGTTTGCATCAACAACCAATATAAATAAGAATTTATGAAAGGGAAAATTATTTTATTTAGTGCATTTTTTATCATGACTTCTGCAGCTGTTTCTGCACAGGCAAAAAACGCTCCAAGAAGTATTATTAGTACAACAGCTCTTATTCGTAAATACCATGATCAAAAAGAATTGAGTGGTATGCAAAAAGGAGAACTTTTGGAATTGTATATTGAGCGAATTAAAGTATTAGTAAAAACTCTCCCTTACATTGCGTTGGTTACAAAACCGGGTGTTACTATGGCAGACTTAGGTATTCCAGACGATAGTGAACACAAAAAAGTTTTGGATGCTCAGGCACTTGGAACAACAACTTTCTTAGATACTACAGTTGAGTTTCAAAGAAAAATGATGCCTTACTCAGATAAAGGAAACCTTATCGCGGCAATTTTATTTTACGAAAACACATTAAAATCTTTACACGAGTTCAACGAATTGAACGAAATGTAAAATTTAAAAAAATATTTTAAAACCTTTTTTGGAATGTTTACGTAGATGGATTTAGTTTCTGCGTTATTTTGAAAAAGTAAAACAAAACAACTCGTTCTCGATTTACTCTGAATAATACTTAGAAAAACCGAGAACAGTTTTTTTCATTTACGCATACCCAAATTATTTAAAGCATACCCAAATTTATTATTAACCTAATACACACCTTTATCATGAAAAAAATTACTCAAATGATCTGCGTTCTTTTGACAGTTACGAGTATGAGTGCTCAACAAGAGAAAGGAATTATGGGCTACACTAACTGGTTAAATAACTGGACTGAATTTAAGCCTAACAAAGTAGAGTATGGAGAAGCAAATCAAATTTTAGCAGGAAACATTTCTGTTAATACTAAATTGCTTAAAAGGAATATCTATGTTTTGCAAGGTAACGTTTACGTTACAAACAATGCGGTTTTAACAATCGAACCTGGAACTTTAATTATTGGTGATTTCGAAACAAAAGGAACATTGGTAGTTACAAAAGGTGCACAACTTGTTGCTGATGGTTTAGAAACTGACCCAATCGTATTTACATCTAACCGCAGCCAGAAAAAAGCTGGAGACTGGGGTGGAGTTGTAATTCTTGGTGACGCTCCTATTAACAAATTCGGTAACGTAGGTTCTTACAATATGGACCTTGATCCAACTTTAACTACTTACGGTGGTGACAATGTTGCTTCAAACTCTGGAATTTTAAGATATGTTAGAATCGAATTTGCAGGTAAAAAAGTGAAAGGAGTTGATACTTTCAACGGTTTAACTATTGCAGGTGTTGGTAACAAAACAATTCTTGAAAACGTTATGGTTAGCTACTCTGGAGGAGATTCATTTGCTTTCTTCGGTGGAGACGTTAACGCTACAAAATTTGTTTCTTATAAATCAATCAACGACGATTACAAATTTACACAAGGTGTACAATGTCGTTTATATAACTCTTTAGCAGTTAGATCTTCTTACTTATCTAGTAATAAAGACGGATCTCGTTGTATGGAGGTAAAATCATTCGAAAAGAAAAGCGAAACAGATTTTACTAAAAAAACTACTTTAGTTGTTGCTACTAACATTACAATGCTTAATGACAGTGAAAACATCAATGCTGACATTCAATCAGGTTTAGTAAAAGAGGCTGTTTACGTAGCTGAAACTGCTTCTCTTGAAATGAAAAGAAGTGTGATCTCTGGATTTAACCCTGCAGTGTTATTAGACAGCAAAACAGAAATCAATGATGCCAACCTTAAAAAAATCAAATTTGAGGAAATGTATTTCAACTTATGTAAAGGAAATATCTTTACTGAATACAACTCAAACAACGAAGATTTAGAGAGCTGGTATGGAAACAGTGTGTTCTTTAATGTTTACTCTCAAAGTGACAACAAAGAGACATTTATTGATATCTTCAACCCTAAAAAGCCAGACTTTAGATTACAATTAGGAAAAATTACAGCTTCAAGCGGCAATAGATAAATAGATTTCGATTTTTATTTCAAAGCGTAAATTTTATTAATAAAGTCCCCAGACACAATTTATGTATCGTCTTAAAAGGACCAAATAAAGATCAAAACATAATGGCTCTATCTACAAAAAAGTATTTATATATATTCTTTTTGGTTTCTCCTATTTCGTTAAGTCTGTATGCACAAAGTTCAGCAATAGAAAAGCCTACGGTTTCTGCTGTTTCTGACTGCAAATTAGCTTCAATTGAGATAAATCAAAATAACGAATCAGCTGATAAATCTATCAGCAAATTAGATAATTCTAATCAGTTAATAGTAGGGCTGTCCACCCCCAAGGACAGCCTTACTATGCCGGCTGATTTGAAAGATCAATCTTCAGATTGTGAAGAAAACTCATTGATTGGTTCTACTTCAATTCTTGCAAAAGATATTATTGAGAACTACAAATATGATTTTTCTGAAACATTCATTGATATCTTGTTTTTTGAGCGTATAGACTTAGCAAGAACACGTACTATATGATTCAAAAAACTACTTTATCTTTTTTTAAAGTTTTCATTTTATTTAGTATAATTCTGTTTACTAAATCGCATACCTATGCTCAAACACCAGCAATAGTTGGACAGCAGCTTCCTTTTGACAGAATTTGTGCCGGTTTAGAAGTAAATGGAACGCCATTTAATGAATACTTCGCAACATTCAGCTATTTAAACTTTCCGGCAGGAACTACTTTTGAAGTAGAACTTTCAGATGATTTAGGAAGTTTCACAACTCCTACTGCTACAACAAAAATTTCGTTTGTAGACGATCCTGTGGCGCAGCAGCAAACGATTAAGTTTGCTATTCCTACGAATTTAAAAGGATCAAATACATACAGCCTTCGCATTAAAAGTAATACGGCCACGCCTATTTACAGCCAGAGGGTTAAGAATTTCCAGAACCAGACTTCGTTTCCGGCTTATTACAGAATCTTTGCAGAGAAATTTTTTATCAATAATAACGAAGCCAATGCAACTATTTGTTCAGGTGGAAATTTAAGTCTTTCTGTAGATAATCCAACTCCAGCAGACACACCATCATCTCCTGCCAATTATCCAAATTTAAAGTATAAATGGTACAAAGATGACGTATTAATAGCAGGACAAAGCGGTACAACGTTAGTAGCAAATAGTCCAGGTGTTTATTATGCTCAAATCGATTACGGCGGTTGTGATGATGATAACTTTAGTTCTAATCGTGTTACAGTAGTATCTTCTGGCGGAGGATCTGCAGTAACAGTTGATTCAAGCTTGGGAAACCCTTTCTGTTCAAACGGTTCAGGAACTATTTTAACAGCAACATCAGGTAACAGTTATGTTTGGAAAAAAGATGGTGTTGTAATCGCGCAAACATCTCGCAGTATTACTACAAGTGAATCTGGTCTTTATTCTGTTGAGGTTGATTTTGGCGGTTGTAAAGCTACAGGAAGCATCGATTTAAAAAGCAATAGTTTCACGGCCAGCCTAGATGTTCCGGAAACTTATGAGCTTCAAGAAGGAGAAACATTAAACGTATCTGTAACGACAGATGCAGGGACTCCAAAATTCGAATGGTTTTTAAATAATATACCAATAAATGGTGCTAACGGTGCAAGTTATCTGGTAGCCGTAAGAGGTTTATATAAAGTTAAAATATCACAGGAATCAGGTTGTATAGCTTCAAGAGAATTTACATTTAGAGTTACATCAGCAACAGATGCTGTTACTAGTGTAATTCCAAATATTGTTAAACTGAGCGGTGCTTATCCTTACTGGAATATTCCAGATGCGTATAAAACGCCGTCGACGAAGCTAATAATTTTAAGTTCAAATGGAGAGGTAATGTATGATGATGTCGGCAGCAATTACGATCCGGAACTTAACTCTTTTATAAAAGATTTTAAAAATGTAAATCCAGTTTATTACTATGTCATTCAATCAGACACAGGTGAAAAAAAAGGATCAATAACTGTGATTAAATAATGAAGAAAATTTTACTATTCATAACTTTATTTTACGGTTTTTCTAATGTACTCTATTCTCAGGACAAAGTTGAGAATGGAGTTGTTTCGTTTTCATTACCTATCAGAAATTCATTAAAGTTTAATAGATATTTAATAAACCCTGCATTTAGCTTTGTTCGCGAATCAAATGCTTATGCAAGCTTTTACAACAAAAGACAATGGGTGCAGTTTGACAATGCACCGCAAACTTATTTAGCTAATTATTCTGGCCGATTTAGAGAAAATGAAGCCTTTGCTATTGGTTTGTTTCAACAAAATTATGGTTTAATGACCGTGTTTGGCGGAGTTGTTAATTTCGCTCACAATATCGTTTTGCAGGAAGACAGTAACCTTACTTTTGGTTTAAACGTAGGCGCTTACCAAAGCGGTTTAGAGAAAGGAAAAATTATATCTGATGATCCGGATATTTTAAATGGAGACTATCCTTCAAACACAATGCTTACTGTAAATCCGGGGATTAATTATGGAACCGCTTTTCTTGATTTCGGATTATCGGTAAACAACTTAATTCTTTACAATTTTGGTTCTGGCGTTGTAAAAGAAGATCCGGAAAGAGCAATTGAATTACACGCAATGTATACAGGTTACATTGACAGTTATGGTTTTTTTGAGCAAAGTAAATTCTCAGGAATCGTAAAAACAGAAATTAAAAAAGATAAAACAGTTCTTTCAGGACTTGCCATGCTTTCGTTGAAACAAGGAGTTTGGGCACAGGCAGGTTACAATACATTATATGGAGTTTCTGCAGGTTTAGGGGTTAACATTTCACCTAGCATTGCAATCGAATATAACTACGAAAGAGGAATGGGCAATTTTACAAATATGGGAGGTTCTCATGAATTTGCTATTGCTTATAAATTCAAAAACAGAAATTACTATTACGGAGATGATGAAGAAGGATCATTAATAGACCCTTCGAGAACGACATCTAAACCAGTAATTGCTAAACCAAAAACAAATGCAGCTCCTGTAACAAGAGTAGATGGAGCTGAGAAAGCAAGATTAGCTGCTGAAGCAAAAGCAAAAGCTGATGCCGAAGCAAAACAAGCAAGACTTGCTGCTGCAGAAAAAGTTAAGGCTGATGCCGATGCTGCAGCAAAAGCAAAATTAGACGCAGACAATAAAGCTAAAGCAGATGCTGAAGCTCTTAAGATAAAATTAGCCGCCGATGCTAAAGCTAAAGCAGATGCCGCAGCTGCCGCAAGAGCACAGACAGCAACAGCAAACAGAGCCGTTGCTGCAGAACAAAAAACAACCGCACAATTAGCTGCAGATAAAGCAAGAGCAGATGCTGAGGCAAGAAGAATAAAATTAGCTGCAGATAATAAAGCAAGAGTTGATGCTGCCGCTGCTGCGAGAGCACAAGCACAAGCAAACAAACCATCTGCAACAGCTGCACAAAAAACAGCTGCACAATTAGCTGCAGATAAATCGAAAGCAGATGCTGAAGCATTAAAAATTAAGCTTGCAGCCGATGCTAAAGCTAAGGCAGATGCAGAAGCAAAAGCGAAACAAACAGCTGCGGCAACGCCAACAACGCCGGCTCCGGCTCCGCAAAAAACACAAGCACAATTAACTGCTGAGAAAGCAAAAGCGGATGCAGAAGCACTTAAAATAAAACTAGCTGCAGATGCGAAAGCTAAAGCAGATGCTGCAGAAGCAAAACGTAAAGCAGATGCTAAAGCAAAAGCTGAAGAAGCAGATTTACAATCAATCCTGGCTGCAGATGCTAAAGCAAAAGCTGACTCAGATGCACTTCAGGCAAGATTAGCTGCAGAAGCAAAAGCAAAAGCCGCTGCTGAAGCAAAAACAAAAGCTTCGATTGATGCTGCAAACAGAGCAAAAGCAGCCGCTGACGCAAAAGCAAAAGCCGCAGAAGGAGCTGCTCTAAAAGAAAAATTAGCAGCTGATGCAAAAGCAAAAGCGGATGCAGAAGCCAGACAAGCAATTATAGCTGCAGAAGCAAAAGCAAAAGCCGATGCAGAAGCATTAAAAATAAAATTAGCAGCCGATGCAAAAGCAAAAGCTGACGCAGAAGCTCAGGCTAAATTAGATGCGGAAGCAAAAGCGAAAGCTGATGCAAAAGCAAAAGCCGACGCTGAGGCTCAGGCAAAACTTGATGCAGAAGCAAAAGCTAAAGCAGATGCAGAAGCATTACAAGCAAAATTAGTAGCTGATGCAAAAGCTAAAGCCGACGCTGAAGCATTAAAAGCTAAACTAGCTGCAGACGCAAAAGCTAAGGCAGATGCAGAAGCATTACAAGCAAAACAAGCGGCAGATGCTAAAGCGAAAGCAGATGAAGAAGCACGTCAGGCTAAATTAGCAGCAGACGCAAAAGCTAAGGCTGACGCAGAAGCATTACAAGCTAAGTTAGCAGCAGATGCAAAAGCAAAAGCGGATGCAGAAGCAGAAAAAACAAGATTAGCTGCAGAAGCGAAAGCAAAAGCAGATATGGAAGCTTTACAAGCTAAATTAATTGCCGATGCAAGAGTTAAGGCCGATGCGGAAGCAACTGCAAAAGCAAAAGCGGAAGCAGAAGAAAAACAATTAAGAGAAGCTGAAGAAGCACTACAAGCTAAGTTAGCAGCAGACGCAAAAGCAAAAGCTGATGCAGAAGCATTACAGGCTAAACTAGCAGCAGATGCAAAAGCTAAGGCAGATGCAGAAGCACTACAAGCTAAATTGGCTGCAGATGCAAAAGCAAAAGCTGACGCAGAAGCATTACAAGCGAAATTAGCAGCAGACGCAAAAGCGAAAGCCGATGCAGAAGCATTACAAGCTAAACTTGCAGCGGATGCAAAAGCAAAAGCCGATGCAGAAGCATTACAAGCGAAATTAGCAGCCGACGCAAAAGCTAAGGCAGATGCAGAAGCATTACAAGCTAAATTGGCAGCAGATGCAAAAGCGAAAGCCGATGCAGAAGCACTTCAAGCTAAGTTAGCAGCAGATGCAAAAGCAAAAGCCGATGCAGAAGCATTACAAGCTAAGTTAGCAGCGGATGCAAAAGCTAAGGCCGATGCAGAAGCATTACAAGCTAAACTTGCTGCAGATGCAAAAGCAAAAGCGGATGCAGAAGCTTCAGAAAAACAAAAAGCTGACGAAGAAACAAGAAAATTAAAAGAAGAAGAAGAACGTCAGGCAAGATTAGCAGTAGAGAAAGCTAAAGCTGATGCAGAAGCAGCAGCGGCCAGAGCAGCAGCAGCTGCAAAAGATGAAACAGCAAAAGCGATTGAAAGCTTAACTCAGTCAATTGAAAGTTCAGGTAAAGCACAAAACGATTTATTAGATCAGTTTAAATCAACAGTAGCTAATAAACAAAAAGACTTGAATGATTTAAAAGAAGAGAATGATTTAAGTGAAAAAGGTATTTATAAAGAACCAAAACCTTTCAAAAGCGTAGCTGCAGAAAACAGTCAGATAGAAGCTTTAAAATCGCAGTTGGCAGATGCTAGTAAAGCACAGAAAGATGAGATTGCTAAGCTGACAAATTTATATAACGAAAGGCTTAAAAAAGTTCCTAATAAAAATGATGCTTTAAACAAAGCTTATCTTGAGAAGATAAACGAATTGAAAGCAGCACAGTTAAAAATGGAACTTGAAGGTGCAGCATTACTTGCCGACTTAGAGCGTATTAAAGCTGAAACTGAAATTGAGAAAAAACGTAGAATTAAGCGTGCGGCATACGAAAATGATCAGGGAAGATATGCTCAGGATGTAGCTGCTCTTAAACGTATTAAAGAAACAACGAAAGTAAGCAGTACACCGCTCACGGCAGCTGATTTTGATTTTGGTGAAGATCAGTCAAACATGCAGATTATTAAGAATATTAAAAATTCTGAAAGTGGTTATTATATGATTCTTGCAGTACACAGCAGTGTTGAAAAACGAGATGAGTTCTTAACTAAAGCTGTAGCATCAGGGCTTTCAAATATTAATTTCTTTTACAATATAACAACAAGTAAATATTATATCTATTACGAGAAATTCGATGGTCTGCAAGAAGCAACTAAGGCATTAGAAGCTAAAGGTAAATCACCATACAACGGGAAAATGGCTATCGTAAAAGTCGAAAATTAATAATAGGATATAGACGGCGGCTTCTTCGAAAGAAGAAGGAAAGTAAAAACATAAATTTAAATTAAGATTGAATGTTGTTCTTTGAATGCCCCTTCAAAGAACAACAGTTAAACTGAAACCATAGTAACATGAAGAAACCTACTACTTTAAAATTAGTTTTAACTGTATTATTTTTTATACAGAGTTTTATTATGTTCTCTCAAAAGGATTTCACCCCTCGCTTTGACCAAAGTTTAAAAGGTGATATGCTCTTGATAGGTAATAATATTTTGAATAGAGATAACAATAAGAATGGTGAGCGGCCGAACAATGCGTTCAATGCGACGAACCAGAACAATAACGACCTTACTATGCAATATATTGATATTGATAGTGACAATACTACGTTTAGTTCGAGTTCGGCAAATTTAACTGTTCCGCAATCTAGTAGAGAATGTTATAAAATAGTATATGCAGGTCTTTATTGGGCTGGTATTTACAGTAAAGGTACTGTTGACAATGGTACTGTAAATCGTGCTAATCTTGGTTCAATTAAGATTAAACTTCCAAATCAAACAGCTTATACGAATATTTCAGGATCATTAATTTATGATTACTATCCAACGACGTCAAATGGTGATCAGATGCCTTATGCATACTATTATGATCTAACAACGATGGTACAAGGATTAGCAAATCCTGAAGGAACGTATACAGTTGCTAATATTATTTCTGGAAGAGGTGGAATCAATGGAGGTTTTTCTGCAGGTTGGAATTTATTTGTGGTTTATGAAGATCCAAAATCATCTGCAAAATATATCACTTCTTTCGATGGTCTTCGTTGGATACAAGCATCTAGTGGACCTGTAACTTATGACTTAACAGGTTTTAAAACAATTCCAACAGGAGTTGTAAAAGCAAAACTGGCTTTTGCTGCTTTAGAGGGAGACGTTAACCTTACAGGGGATAAATACTCTATCAATAATACTGATATTTTTACTACTGAACGTAATGTAAATAACTTCTTTAATAGTACGTTTAATGACGTTAATGGTCCCTATACAGACCGAACACCGAGTAGTGGTAATACGCTGGGATTTGAAGCCGGGATTATAAATCTTAATAATGCCGCAAATGCAATTATTAAAAACAACGATACCTCGGCACAATTAAAGCTTAGTACGGGAGGAGACGGTTATGGACTCTTTTTCAATGCTTTTAACGTTGAGATTATTGAACCGAAAATTGTTTTAACTAAAATTGTAAAAAATAATTTAGGAGCAAATATTGGCGGGCAAAATGTTACTTTAGGACAGCAGTTAAACTACGAAATTGGTTTTAAAAATACAGGTAATGATAATGCTACCTCATTTACAATTCGAGATCAGCTGCCTATTAATATTATTTTCAATTATCCGGCTGATATTGTTTCGTTACCAACTGGGGTAACGGTTCAAAGTTATAATGCAACGACAAGAAATATTGTTTTTGCAATAAACAACAACATTGTTAAAGTTGGTGACCCTGAAAAAATTATAAGCTTTAAGGTTAAGGTTGTTCCTGATTGTCAAAGTTTAAGTGAGGCTTGTTCTAATAGTATTGACAACTCTGCTTATGCAACGTACAAAGGACAGCAAAATACAAGTTTTACAATTTCTGATGACCCGAGTGTTAATACCAATACAGGATGTATTTTAGTTCCAAAAGCGACAAACTTTTTAGTTGGAGTAGATGGTTGTAAATACACCACGAACGTTACACTTTGTGGAGCAAATATTAACTTAACAGCTGCTAATGGTTATTCAGATTATACTTGGTATAGTGATGAAGCAAGAACTATTGAAATAGGAAAAGGACAAGTATTTAATGTAAAAGATCCTGGAACTTATTATGTTTATAATCTCGCTGCTGCACCTTGTAGATCAATCTATCAGTCATTTGTTGTAACAAGATTTGGAGCAACAGTAGAAAATCCGGTAATTCCTTTCGCAGATCAGGTAGTAACTTGTTCTAATGATGGAAAAAAATTACCAAATATTTTCTTGTGTGGTTCAAATGCTGTCAGACAAATTACTACAAGTATTTCTGACGCAACAAGTATTGTTTGGGAGAAATTAAATGAAGGAAGTTGTACTGCTGTTACAAATCAAAATTGTGCCAATGAAAATGCTGCCTGTACATGGGCTAGTGTTGGTTCAGGGCCAAATTATACGGCAAACCAGGCAGGACAATTTCGAGTAACATTAAATTATGCGGGAGGATGTTTCAACCGTTTCTACTTTAATGTTTATACGAATTTGTTAACTCCAACAGAAACACATAAAGATATTATTTGTGGTGTTCCTGGAAGTATTACAATTGGCGGCGTGCCTGCAGGTTATGAATATGCTATCAGAACAGATCCTAGTGGTGCAGTAGGAGCATATCAAACAAGTAATACTTTCAATATTACAACTCCTAACTCTTATACTGTTTATATCAGACAAATTGGTGTTGCTACTAATCCATGTATTTTTTCTGTTCCGGGTATTCTTATTAGAAGCAGAGACTTACAGATTACTACAGCAGTAACTCAACCAACTTGTTACGGAGATAAAGGAAGTATAAAAGTAGGTGCTTTAAATATAGACCCGCAATATTATTATTACTTATATAATAATGCTACAAATGCACTTGTAAATAGTGTTGGGCCTATTGCAGCTTCAGATTATACTTTTGCTAATTTAAATCCTGGAACCACTTACAGGGTAAGAGTTACAAATGCACCAATTGGCGGTACACCAGCTCCAACTTGTAATGTGTCAAGTGTTATTTCTATAAATAACATTGCAGCTCCTCTAGTAGCAACTGCAGCCTTGACAACACCTCTTACAGCATGTAGCGATGGTAAAATTACATTATCGGGTTCAGGTGGAACAGCTCCGTATTTCTTCTTTGTAAATGGATCGACCACTTTCCTTACTTCAAACGAAATTACTTTTACAACAGCTGGAACATATAATATTCGTTTAGTTGATTCTAATAACTGTGAGGCAACAACATCAATTACAGTTACAGGAAATCCTAAGCCTGTTTACAATATAACAAATACAGAAATTAATTGTAACGGCGGTACAGCTCAAATAAATATTAATGTTACAAACGCAAACGGATATACTTTACAATACAGTATTGACAATGGTGCAACATTTAGCACTACTCCTGTTTTCTCTAATTTAACAGGCGGTACTTATAATGTTGTAGTTAAATATACTTTATCAGGAACTACATGTACTGATCCGACAACTACTATTACAATTACAGCTCCTGCAAATGCATTAAGTGCTTCTGCGGGTGTTTCTGAATTAGCAGGTTGTGATCCATCAGGTAATGGTTTTGGTAAAGTACGTATTACAAACCCTCAAGGCGGAACTCCTCCTTACACATATAGCTTTAACGGAGGAACAACTTACGGAACATCAAATGAAGCTTACGTAGCACCGGGAACTTATACACTTTATGTTAGAGATTCAAAAGGCTGTACGTTCGCAATGCCTGGAGTTATATTAGATCCAAAACCTGCAGACCCTACAATTGCAGTTGGAGCACCAGTATTTAATTGTAATGGAACTGCAACAAGTACTGTAACGGTAACAAATGGTGGTGGGGCAAATTACAGCTATGAATATTATTTAGATAATGTTTTAAACACAAATACTCCTTCGAACGTTTTTGTAAATGTTCCATCAGGATCTCACACAGTAAGTGTAAAATACAATTTAGTTTCAGTACCAACTTATAGTAATTTATTACAAGAAGATTTTGGTTCTGGAGGAACTACAACAACTCCTGGTATTGCATCGGCTTACTGTTTCAACGACCAAAGAGTTAACCCTCCATATACTTGTTCTTTAAACGGAACTCCAACTCGTTCTGTTGAAGATAACCAATACTCAGTTACAAGTTTCTTCTGGAGAGGTGATACAGCTTGGTACCACTTTAAAGACCATACAACAAATGGAACAGATGCAAACGGAAGATATTTATTAGTAAATATTGGTGGTGCAGCAGGACCTTATGGAGTTTTATATAGCAAACCAATTATTGATGTTATCCCAAATCAGCCTGTAATGGTTTCCTTATATGTAGGTAACTTATTAAATACAGGTGTAACCGGAGCAGCTCCAATTGTAAGATTCGAATTGGTTGATGGTTCTGGTAATGTTGTTGCTACTGAAGATACAGGTAAAATTGCTGAAGCAGCAAATGATGCTAACAGAACAAAATGGGTTCCAATAAACATCTCGTTAAATCCAGGAAATAACACAAACCTTACTTTCAGAATTCGTTCAGGAAGTACTGAATATGGAGGTAATGACTTAGTTATCGATGATATCTGGGTACGTCAGATTCCAAAATCATGTATTACTCAAAAAGATTTCCCTATTGTTATCGACAGTAATAAAGCATTTACAGCTTCTATAACAGGAGTTAAAAATGTTACTTGTAATGGAGGAAATAACGGAGAAATTACATTAGCAGCAGAAAACTTTAATCTTCCATACGGATTCGATTATTCTATGAATAATGGAACTACCTGGGTAAATTCTAAAGTATCTCCTGTAACTGTAACAGGTTTAACAAGCCAAACCTATTCAATTCAAGTTCGTTTCAACAATAGTGCATCGACTTGTAGCTTCCCATTCTCTCAACCTATTACTGCACCAGCAGCATTAGCAGTTACAGCTCAGGTTACGGCTCAGCCTACTTGTACAACTGGCGCTTCTATTACCGCAACAGTAACAGGAGGGACACCGGCTTACCAATATGAGTTAAGACAATCTAATGGAACTACAGTTGTAGTACCATTCCAAACTTCGAATATATTTACAAACGTTGCTTCAGGAACATATAGAATAGTGGTTAGAGATGCAAACGCTTGTACTTCTCCAGCTTCAGCTACTGTAAATATTAATAATCCAACAGCTCCAACAGCTTCATTAGCTGCGAGTTCAGATTTATGTTATGATTCTACTAATCAGGCAACACTTGTAGTAACAGCTACAGGAACAGGAACTTTAACTTATAGTTTAGACGGCGGAGCTGCACAAACTTCAAATACATTTACGAATGTAGGTCCTGGTACACATAATGTTGTTGTAACAGACAGTAATAACTGTACAGCTACAGTTAGCAACATTGTAATTGCACCTGAATTAGAAGGAAGCGCAACAATCTCTAAAACGTTAGATTGTACTACTTCTCCAAATGCTACTATCACAGTTTCTATTACGGGAGGTACAAGTGCATTTAAATATAAAGTTAAAATAGGTTCAGGAACTTACAGTGGTAGTAACAATGTAACAGGTAATTCATTTGTATATACTGCAACAACTGCAAATACTTATACTTTTGAAATTACAGATTCAAAAGGTTGTATTACTACAACTAGCGCAGTTGTAAATCCAATTTCAAATCCAACAGTTACAGCTACAAAAGTAAATGCAACATGTAATGGAGCTTCAACAGGTTCTATTCAATTAGTCGGAGCAGGTGGATCTGGAGGATATACTTACAGTTTCAACGGAAGTGCAACATTTATTGCTCAATCAGATTACACAGGATTAGCTGCAGGAACTTATACATTCCAGGTAATGGATAGTAAAGGTTGTAAATCTGCAGTTGGAAATATTACTATTACGCAGCCAACAACATTAACAGCTACTGCAAGTGCAACTGCATTTTCATGTAATGCTTCAAATGTTAAACAAGCGGCTACTGTAACAATTGCTGTTCCAACAACAGGTACAGCTCCTTATCAATATAGTTTTGACGGAGGGACAACTTTTACAAGCACGCGTACATTATCTGTAACAGATAATGGAACAAACCAAACTATTTCTTATGTAGTTAGTGATGCACAAGGTTGTAAAACTCCAGTTCAAACAGTTACAATTAACAGATTAAACCCTCCAACAGATTTAGCATTTAGTAATGCTGCGGTTACTTGTACAGCAACTACAACTACAGTTACTGCTACTGCCACGAATGGAGTAGGGACTTTAACGTATGCAATTACATCACCAGCAGCATCTGTAGCAACAAATACTACAGGAGTATTTGCTGGATTAGCAGCGGGAACTTATAACTTTAAAGTTACTGATGCTAACGGATGTTATTATGAAGAACCATATATTATCAATGCTGTAAGTCCAATTTCAGTTGCTGGTAATAAAACAAGTGATGCTCTTTGTAAAGGAGGAGCAACAGGATCTGGAACTTTTACAGTTTCTGGTAATGCAACAGTTGGTGCTTATACTTATACAGTAACACCTCCTGCGGCGGCTGCCTCAATAACAAAATCAGGAAATACATTAACATTAGCAAACGTTGCTGCAGGAACATATTCTGTACAAGTAAGAGACAATGCAACAGGTTGTACAAATACAGCAAGTATTATTATTGCAGAGCCTGCAAATGTATTAACATTTACAGCAGCATCTACTAATGTAAATTGTAATAACGATAATTCACAAATTACAGTTACGGCTGCAGGCGGTACGCCAAATTATACTTACGCTTTCGCGAAAAGCCCATCAACAGTACCATCATCGACTTATGGAAATAGTGCTGTTTTAACAGTAGACACTAATTCTGGAGCTGATTTAGTTTGGGATGTTTACGTGAAAGACGCAAATGGCTGTACAACAAAAAATACAGTTACTATTGCTACAGATAATTTACCAAGCGTAACTGCAGCAATCAATAACCAATGTACAGGTTCAGGTAATTCGTTTACTATTACTGCAACAGGAACAGGTTTAGCTCCGTTGACATATAGTATAGATGGAACTTCTTTCCAAACTTCAAATATTTTTAACGTTGCTGCGGGAACTTACACAGTAAGTGTAAAAGATAAAAACGGCTGTACTGCTTCAGCTCCGGCTGCAACAGTAGTTTATCCACAGTTAACAGCTGTAGGTGCTGTTACAAAAGAATTAGATTGTACAGTTACTCCAAACGCAACAATTACAGTTACAATTGGCGGGGGAAGAACTCCATTTACATATACATCTAGAAAAGGTTCAGGTACTCCAAGTGCACCAAGCGCTTCTATTGCAGGACCAACATTTACTTTCTCAGTTACTCCTGGAAATGCAGACACTTATACATTTGTAATTACAGATGCTAATGGATGTCAGGCTACAGCAGTAACTACAGTAGACCCAATTTCAAACCCAACGGTTACAGCTGCTCAGACAAATTCAAGCTGTAATGGAGCTGCAGATGGTTCAGTTACTTTAACAGGTGCTGGAGGATCAGGTAGTTTCACATACAGTAATAATGCAACAACAGGATTTACTACTAATCCAGTATTTAACGGATTAGCGGCAGGTTCTTATACTTTCTATGTAAAAGACAGTAAAGGTTGTACAGGATCAGTAGCAGTTACAATTACGCAGCCAAGTACTTTAGCAGCTACAGTTGCCGTTGTAGGATTTACATGTAACACTTCAAATGCTAAAGTAGCAGGAACAGTTACTATTAATGTTACAGCAGGAACAGGAACAGCTCCTTACGAATACAGCTTCAATGGAAGCGGATACAGCTCAAATAATGTATTAACATTAAATGACAACGGTGCAGATCAGCCATATACTTACTCAGTAAGAGATGCAAAAGGATGTCCGGTTACAGGTTCAGGAACTTTATTGAGACTAAACCCTCCAACAGATTTAACTTTTGCTTCTCCAGCGGTTACTTGTACAGCTACAAGTACAACTGTTACTTTAACAACAGTAAATGGAGTAGGAACTTTACAATACGAAACAATTGCTCCATCGACAGTAATTAGAGCAAAACAAACATCAAATGCATTCACAAACCTTGCACCTGGATCTTATACTTTCAGAGTTACAGATACAAACGGATGTTATTATACAGAACCTTACATTGTAAATCCAGTTACTCCAATTGCAATTACTGGAAATAAAACAAGTGATGTTTTATGTAGAGGAGGTTCAACAGGATCTGGTACTTATACAGTTTCTGGTAATGCTGTAGTAGGTGCTTATACATTTACTTTAACAGCAGGAACTTTAGGATCAGGAACATTAACAAAATCAGGAGATACATTAACATTATCAAATGTTGCTGCAGGAACTTATACTGTTCAGGTAACAGATACTGCAACAGGATGTACTAATTCTGCAAGTATTGTTATTGGTCAGCCAGCGGCTGCATTGGCAATTACGACAGCAGTTGCTACAAACGTAAATTGTAATAATGATAATTCAAATATTACAGTTACAGCAACAGGAGGTACTCCAAATTATACTTACGCTTTCGCGAAAAGCCCATCAACAGTACCATCATCGACTTATGGCGCTAGTAATGTTTTAACAGTAGACACTAATTCTGGAGCTGATTTAGTTTGGGATGTTTACGTGAAAGATGCAAATGGCTGTATTGCTAAATCAACAGCTACAGTTATTTTGGATGGAATGCCGGCTATAACTAATGTAACGGTTAACAATCAATGTACAGCTTCTGGAAGCGGATTCACTATTACTGCAACTGCTACAGGTTTAGCTCCATTGACATATAGTATTGATGGAACTTCTTTCCAAACTTCAAATACATTTACAGTTGCTGCGGGAACTTACACAGTAAGTGTAAAAGATAAAAACGGCTGTACTGCTTCAGCTCCGGCTGCAACAGTAGTTTACCCACAATTAACAGCAGCTGGTACAGTTACAAAAGAATTAGATTGTACAGCTACTCCAAACGCAACTATTACAGTTACAATTGGCGGTGGAAGATCTACATATACTTACACAGTACAAAAAGGAGCTGGTGCGCCAAGTGCAGCAAGCGCACCAATTACAGGACCAACATTTACTTATACAGTAACACCTGCAAATGCAGATACTTACACATTTGTAATTACAGATTCTAACAGCTGTACGAGAACAGCAGTTGTTACTGTTGCCCCAATTGCAAATCCAACGGTTACGGCTGTTCAGGTAAATGCAAGCTGTAATGGCGCTGCAGATGGTTCAGTTACTTTAACAGGTGCCGGAGGATCAGGTAGTTTCACATACAGTAATAACCCAACAACAGGATTTACAACTAATCCGGTATTTACGGGATTAGCAGCTGGTACTTATACTTTCTACGTAAAAGACAGCAAAAACTGTTCTGGATCAGTAGCAGTTACAATCACTCAGCCTATAACATTAGTAGCAACAGTTGCAGTAGTTCCATTTACATGTAACACTTCAAATGCTAAAGTTGCAGGAACAGTTACAATTAATGTTACGGCAGGAACAGGAACTGCTCCTTACGAATACAGCTTCAACGGAAGCGGATACAGCTCAAATAATGTTTTAACATTAAATGACAATGGTGCTAATCAGCCTTATACTTACTCAGTAAGAGATGCAAAAGGATGTCCGGTTACAGGTTCAGGAACTTTATTGAGACTAAACCCTCCAACAGACTTAACTTTTGCTAATCCGGCTGTTACTTGTACAGCAACAACAACAACTGTTACTTTGACAGCAGTAAATGGAGTTGGAGCTTTGCAATACGAAACAATCGCTCCATCGACAGTAATCATTGCTAAACAAACATCAAATTCATTCGCAAATCTTGCACCTGGATCTTATACTTTTAGAGTTACAGATGCAAACGGATGTTATTATACAGAACCTTACATTGTAAATCCAGTTACTCCAATTGCAATTACTGGAAATAAAACAAGTGATGTTTTATGTAGAGGAGGTTCAACGGGATCTGGAACTTATACAGTTTCTGGTAATGCTGTAGTTGGTGCTTATACATTTACTTTAACAGCAGGAACTTTAGGATCAGGAACATTAACACAATCAGGAAATACATTAACATTATCAAATGTTGCTGCAGGAACTTATACTGTTCAGGTAACAGATACTGCAACAGGATGTACTAATTCTGCAAGCATTGTTATTGGTCAGCCAGCGGCTGCTTTAGCAATTACTACAGCTGTAGGAACTAATGTTAATTGTAATAACGATAATTCACAAATTACGGTTACAGCTACAGGCGGTACACCAAATTATACTTACTCTTTCGCGAAAAGCCCGTCAACAGTTCCAACTTCAACTTACGGAAATAGTGCTGTTTTAACAGTAGATACTAATTCTGGAGCTGATTTAGTTTGGGATGTTTACGTGAAAGATGCAAATGGCTGTATTGCTAAATCAACAGCTACAGTTATTTTGGATGCAATGCCAGCGATTACTAACGTAACGGTTAATAATCAATGTACAGCTTCTGGAAGCGGATTCACTATTACTGCGACTGCTACAGGTTTAGCACCATTAACTTACGGAATTAATGGTCCAACTGGAGCGTTCCAAACAAGTAATACTTTCTCAGTAGCTGCAGGAACTTATACCGTTTATGTAAAAGATAAAAACGGATGTATTGCTGCGGCTCCGGCTGCAACAGTGGTTTACCCGCAATTAACAGCTGCTGGTACAGTTACAAAAACATTAGATTGTACAGCTACTCCAAATGCAACAATTACAGTTACAATAGGCGGAGGTAGATCTACATATACTTATACAGTACAAAAAGGTGCTGGTGCTCCAAGTGCAGCAAGTGCACCTATTTCGGGACCAACATTTACATACACAGTAACACCTGCAAATGCAGATACTTATACATTTGTAATTACAGATTCTAACAGCTGTACAAGAACTGCAGTTGTTACAGTTGCTCCTATTACAAACCCAACAGTTACAGCTGTTCAGGTAAATGCAAGCTGTAATGGAAGTTCAAATGGTTCAGTTACTTTAACAGGTGCTGGAGGATCAGGCGGATTTACATATAGCAACAATGTTGCAGGACCATTTGCTGCAAATCCGGTATTTACAGGATTAGCTGCAGGTTCTTATACTTTCTATGTAAAAGACAGTAAAAACTGTACTGGATCAGTAGCAGTTACAATTACGCAGCCTTTAACATTAGCTGCTACAGTAGTTGAAGTTCCGTTCTCATGTAACACTTCAAATGCTAAAGTAGCAGGAACAGTTACAATTAATGTTACAGCAGGAACAGGAACTGCTCCTTACGAATACAGCTTCAACGGAAGCGGGTACAGCTCAAATAATGTTTTAACATTAAATGATAACGGAACTAACCAAGCTTATACTTACTCAGTAAGAGATGCAAAAGGATGTCCGGTAACAGGTAATGGAACTTTATTGAGATTAAACTCTCCAACAGATTTAACATTTGCTGCTCCGGCAGTTACTTGTACGGCTACAACAACTACTGTTACTTTAACAGCGACAAATGGTGTTGGAACTTTACAATACGAAACAATTGCTCCATCTCCGGTTATCATTCCTAAACAAACATCTAATGCTTTTGCAAATCTTGCACCAGGTACTTATATGTTTAAAGTTACCGATGCTAACGGATGTTATTATACAGAATCATATACAGTTAATCCGGTAACTCCAATTACTGTTTTAGCTAGTAAATTAAGTGATGTATTATGTAACGGAGGAAATACAGGATCTATAAGATTAACTGTTTCAGGTTTCGGTTCTACATATTCTTATACAGTTAATGGAGGTACGGCAGTAACAGGAGTTAATACTGGAACTGTAACTTTACCAAATTTAACAGCAAATACTTACGCAATTGTTATTACAGATGAAGTAACAGGTTGTACAGCTAACGCTTCGATTACTATTAATCAACCGGCAGCTGCTTTATCTGCAACTTATGCTGCGGTAAATGCTAACTGTTTTGTTAGTACTTCAGCAGTTACAGTTACAGCAACTGGAGGAACGCCTATATACAGATATTCATTTGTTCAGGATGGTGCTGCGGTAGGAGCTTATTCAAACAATAACAAAGCAAACTTAGATCCAGCTGTTAACTTAAACTGGGACGTTCACGTTATAGATGCAAACGGATGTACATTTAAATTAGATATTACTATAGCTAAAGATGTTGTTCCAACTGTTACAGCTTCTGCAGCGGGTCAGTGTTTTGGTGTAGGAAGCTATACTATTACAGCAACTCCGGGAGTTGGACTAGTAGCACCATTGAGCTACAGTATTAATGGAGGAGCTTCATATCAGGCAGGTAACACGTTTGTTGTTACTACACCTGGAAGTTATACTATCAGAATTAAAGATGGTAACGGATGTACAGCAGATAGTAATGTTGTTTTAGTAAATAACGCATTAACACTAAATGCGACATTAGACAAGGACATTACATGTTCAGTTCCAACTGATGCTCAAATTACTTTGACACCAGCAGGAGGAAGCGGACCATTTACTTATACAGCTTCTCCTAATACAGGAACAATTGCTGGAAATGTATTTACAACTAATACAGCAGGATCATACACTTTCACAGTAACTGATTCTAGAGGTTGTACAGCTACATCTACTGCGGTTATCGTTACAACTCCAGTTAATCCAGACATTACAGGAGTTACACAAACTCAAAGTATAAACTGTAATGGTGATGCTACTGCAGCAATCGCTATTACAATCGATAATACACAAGGACAAGCACCATTTGTATATACTGTTTTAAATACAACTACAGGAGTTAATTACGGTTCACAAACTTCTGGCCTAGCTGCTGGTAATTATGTAATTACTGTAACTGATGCAAAAGGATGTACAGATACAGATAATATTAATATTGCTCAGCCAACACCAATCGTAGTAAACAGAACAATTACGCCTATTACTTGTGGTGCATTAGGTGTTTCATTAGGAGCTATTACAATTACTTCTGTTACAGGAGGAACTCCTAATTATACTTATCATGTAACCGGAGTAAATGGATATAACAAACAAATTACAGGTCAAACTGGAGCTTCAGTTGTTTTCGAAGTAGTTGACTTTGGTTTATACCAAATTATCATTACAGATGCAAATGGTTGTACTAATATAGAGCAAAATATATTTGTTGCTTCACCGCCAAATGATCTTGATATTACAGTAACACCACCGCCAGCTGATTGTTCTTCTTTAGGTTCAGCAGTTGTAGCTATTGGTGCTGCATCTACTAATATTACAGGTAATGGGCCATTCCACTTCGCTGTTTACACAGGTCCTGGAATGACTTATACTTCTCCAACTACTTTACCGTGGTATGATGAAGACGTTTTAGGAGTTCCTGCAGGAGTAAACCCAGGAAGTAAAAAAACAAGCATACCAAACTTATTACCAGGAGTTAAATATACTTTCATCGTTCATGATGCAGGAACAGGTTGTTACTACTATGAAACAGCTCAATTCCCTATTCCAACTAACTCTACTTTAACTGTAACTGGATTAACAGCTAACAATGTTACTTGTAAAGGAAGCAATAATGGAAATGTTTCATTGACAGTAAATAGTACATATCCAACACCAACGCCTATTAGTTATGAGATATTCAATTCTTTCACTATGGTTACTACAGGTGTTACCGGAACAGGTACAGTACCTGCTAATGGTTCACTTCCAATTAACAACATTGGTGCATTAGGTTTTGGAAATTACGTTGTTGTAATTAAAGAAACTGCAGGTGGAACTAATGCAGGTTGTAGTGTTGCTAGTAATACATTTAACATTACTGAATCTGCTATTGATTTATCAGTTACGGCTTCAGTTACTAAAAATGCAAATTGTAATCCAAACTCTGGTGTAATTACAGCTGTTGCAAAAGACGGAACAGGTCCATATACATATCAATTATTATTGTCTACAGATCCTGCACCAACAGCAGCTTCTACAGGTTGGGCTTCTGTAAATACATTTAACAGAAATGCAGGAAACTACATTGCTTACGCAAAAGATGCTTATGGCTGTATCAAATTCGCAGCTATTACATTAAATAAAGATGTCGATCCAACAATTACAGCACCAGCTGGAATTTGTTATGACGGTAATCCATTCACATTTGCAATTTCTGGAACAGTTGATCCAGCAGTTGGAGGAGCTACTTACAGCGTAAACGGAAGTACTTTCCAAACAAGTCCAAGCTTCACGTTTAATGCTTCAGGTACTTATACTTTAGTAATTAAAGATGGTAATGGTTGTACAGCAACTACAACTTATGAAGTTAAACCACAGCTACACTTAAGTGCAGCATTAACAAAAGAACTAGATTGTACTGTAACTCCAGACGCTCAAATTACATTAACAGCTACAGGAGGTTACAACACAGCATACACTTATTATTATTCTACTGATGGAGGTCTTAACTATACCTTGATGCCATCAAATGTTCTAACAACTAGTGTTTTAGCTAACTATATGTTCAAAGTAAATGATGCTAAATTGCCAACAGCATGTGAGGCAACTACTACTTTAACATTAGATCCTATCCAGCCTACATTATTTACTACTGTTGAAACACATGTAAGTTGTAATGGAGGTACAGATGGAACAATTACGGTAAATGTTACTTCAGGAGTTGGTCCTTATCAATATCAATTAGATGGTGGAGCTTTCCAAACATCAAATGTATTTACAGGATTAGCGGCAGGTACTGCATATACTATTACGGTAAGAGATGCTAAATCTTGTCTTTATCCAGGTACGCCAATCACAATAACGCAGCCGGCAGCATTAACAGCAACGTCTGCTTTAACTACAGCATTGACATGTGCTGCAGGAAATGTACCAACAAAAGCAGTAGTTACTGTAACAGCTGCAGATGGTACTGCTCCATACTTATATAGTTTTGATAACGGTGTAACTTATACAAGTACAAATACATACGAAGCTTTTGCTGGAACAACATTCAATGTTTTAGTTAAAGATGCTAAAGGATGTATATTCACTTTAACAAATGGAGTTAATATTCCAGCGTTAAATCCGCCAACAATTACAAACATTACTGGAACACCAATTTATTGTGCTCCGGCGGCTAGTACTACAAGTACAGTTACTATCACTACAACAAATGGTGTTGGTACTTTAGCTTACGCAATTTTATCACCAGCTAGTGCAACTTCAAATGTTTCAGGTGCTGCTAGCGGAATATTCACATTATTAGCTCCGGATACTTACTTATTTGAAGTAACTGATGCTAACGGATGTAAAGATCAAAAATCATACACAGTTGCTCCGGTAACTAATATTACAGTTGCAGGTCAATTAGTAAGTAATGTAATTTGTAACGGACAAGCAAATGGTGCCGTTAAATTCACAGTTGCAAACTTTGGAGGAACATATACTGCAACATTAACAGCAGGAACAGGTACGGTAACACAAACAGGAAATACTGTTGACGTTACAGGATTAGTTCCGGCAACATACACTCTTCAGGTTACTGATGATATTACAGGATGTATTGCAACTGCTTCAGTTGTAGTTACTCAGCCAACAGCTCTAAGCATCAACTTGGTTAGCAACGTAAATGCAAATTGTAATTCTGGTGCAAAAGTTGAAGTTATTGCTTCAGGTGCAACACCAAACTATACTTACGCATTCGTTCAGGATGGTGTTACTCCGGTAGCTGCAGATTACACAAATAGTGCAAGCGCTGTATTAGCTCCGGCTACAAACACATTATGGGATGTTTATGCAAAAGATGCAAACGGATGTACAGTTAAATTAGATGTAACAATCGGTACAGATGCGTTACCAACAATTGACTTAACTGCTTCAGTATATTGTTATACAGGAGGTCCAGTACCAATTACAATTACTGGAACTTTTGTAGGAGCTACAGCTGAATACAGTATTGGTAACGGATTCCAGTCTAGTCCTAACTTTGTATTGAATGCACCAGGAACTTATACATTCTCGATTAAAGATGTTAATGGCTGTATTGTTTCAGTTCCTTATACATTAAACCAACAATTATTATTAAATGCTACTTTAACGCAAGATTTAACTTGTGCAGGATCAGCTAGTATTACATTATTGGCAACTCAGGGAACTACAACTTACACAGGATTTGAAGTTGACTTTAACGGAGGTGGATATGTTACTGCAACATCACCTTACACGGCTACTGCTGCTGGAACTTACACTTTCAGAGTAACAGACAGCCAAGGATGTCAGGCACTTTCTATTCCGGTAGTAGTAACTCCAACAACAACTCCAACAGCAACATTAGCACAAACAAACGTAAGCTGTATTGGAGGAAATGACGGAAGTATTACTGTTACTGCTGCAAATGGAATTACTCCATATCAGTACAGCATTAATGGAGGAGCTTTCCAAACATCAAACATATTCACAGGATTAATTGCAGGAACTTACAACATCGTTGTTCGTGACGCTAAACAATGTTCTTCAGTAAGCGTACCAGCTACAATTACTCAACCGACAGCTTTAGCTGCAACAGCTGTGTTAACGCAAGGATTAACTTGTGGTACAGGAAATGCTACTCAACCAGCAGTTGTCACAATCAATGTAACTGCAGGAACAGGAACAGCTCCTTACCAATACAGCTTCAACGGAGGAACAAATTATAGTACAACAAATACGTTGACTACTTATAATGCAGGATTAGTTACAGCTTACGTAAAAGATGCTAATAACTGTATCATTGCAGTGCCAGTTACTATCACTATTCCAGCGTTGAATGCGCCGACAAATATGGATATTAACGGAACACCAATTTATTGTGCTCCAGCGGCAAGTACAACAAGTACAGTTACAATTAGTAACGTAATTAACGGAGTTGGAACACTTCAATATGAGATTCTTTCTCCAATTGTTGTGGCGAAACAAACTTCAGCGGTATTTGCAGGATTAACTCCAGATACTTACTTATTCCAGGTGACTGATGCTAACGGTTGTACTTACCAAGAATCATATACTGTTTTACCGGTAACTAACATTACAGTTGCAGGTCAATTAATAAGTAACGTTACTTGTAACGGAAGTGCAAATGGAGCAGTTAGATTTACTGTTGCTAATTATGGAACTTCTTATACTGCAACATTAACTGCAGGAACAGGTACATTAACTCAAACAGGAAATACTGTAAACGTAACAGGATTAGTTCCTGGAACATATACAGTTCAGGTTGTTGATGGAACGACAGGATGTACAGCAACTGCTTCTGTAGTTGTGGCTCAGCCAACAGTTCTAGGTCTTAACTTAGTAAGCAACGTAAATGCAAATTGTAATTTCGGTACAAAAGTGACTGTTTTAGCAAACGGAGGAACACCAAATTATACATACGCATTTGTTCAGGATGGTGTTACACCAGTTGCTGCAGATTATACAAATAGTGCAAATGCAGTATTAGCACCAACAGTAAATACTCTATGGGATGTTTATGCTAAGGATGCAAACGGATGTACAGTAAAACTTGATGTAACAATTGGTACAGATGCATTGCCAACAATCAATTCATCAGTTGGATTATATTGCTACACAGGAGGTCCAGTACCAATTACTATAACAGGAACAGGTGTTGCACCTTTAACATACAGCATTGGTAACGGATACCAATCTAGCCCTAACTTTGTATTGAATGCGCCAGGAAACTATGTATTCTATATTAAAGATGCTAACGGCTGTATTGTTTCAAGCCCTTATACATTACGTCAGGAATTGTTGTTAAAAGCTACTTTAACACAAGATTTAACTTGTGCAGGATCAGCGAGTATCACATTATTGGCAACTCAGGGTACTCTTACTTACACAACATTCGAAGTATCGTTTAACGCGGGTGCATATGCTGCTGTAACATCACCTTACACGGCTACAGCTGCTGGAACTTATACTTTCAGAGTAACAGACAGCCAAGGATGTCAGGCAGTTTCTATTCCGGTAGTAGTTACACCAACGACAACTCCAACGGCAACATTTACACAAACTAATGTGAGCTGTATAGGAGGAAATAACGGAAGTATTATTGTTACTGCTGCAAATGGAGTTGTTCCATATCAGTACAGTATCAACGGAGGAGCTTTCCAGGCTTCAAATATATTCACAGGATTAGTTGCAGGAACTTACAACATCGTTGTTCGTGATGCTAAACAATGTTCTTCAGTAAGCGTACAAGCTACAATTACTGAGCCGACAGCTTTAGCAGCAACAGCTGTGTTAACGCAAGGATTAACTTGTGGTACAGGTAATTCAACTCAACCTGCGATTGTTACTATCAATGTAACTGCAGGAACAGGAACAGCACCTTACCAATACAGTTTTAACGGAGGAATAAATTACAGTACAACAAATACGTTGACTACTTATAATGCAGGTACAATTACAGCTTATGTAAAAGATGCTAATAACTGTATCATTGCTACGCCAGTTACTATCACTATTCCAGCGTTAAATGCGCCGACAAATATGGATATTAATGGAACACCAATTTATTGTGCTCCAGCCGCAAGTACAACAAGTACAGTTACGATTAGTAACGTAGTTAATGGTGTAGGAACACTTCAATATGAGATTCTTTCTCCAATCGCTGTAGCAAAACAAACTTCAGCGGTATTTGCAGGATTAACTCCAGACACTTACTTATTCCAAGTGACAGATGCTAATGGTTGTACTTACCAAGAATCATATACTATTAATCCGGTAACAAATATTACAGTTGCAGGTCAATTAGTAAGTAATGTGGTTTGTAATGGACAATCAAATGGAGCGGTTAAATTTACAGTTGCAAATTACACAGGAACTTACACAGCAGTATTAACAGCAGGTACTGGTACATTAGCTATAACAGGAAATACTGTAAATGTGACAGGATTAGTTCCGGGAACTTATACAGTTCTTATTACTGATGCAATTACTGGATGTACAGCTACTGCTTCAGTAGTTGTGGCTCAGCCAACAGCTATAGCTCTTAACGTAGTAAGCAACATAAATGCAAATTGTAATTTCGGTGCTAAAGTTGAAGTTCTTGCTTCTGGCGGTACTCCGGTTTATAAATATGTATTCGTTGAAGACGGAGTTACTCCAAATGTTTTAGATTACGATACTGTTGCAAACGCTGTATTAGACCCAACTGTAAATACACAATGGGATGTTTATGCAATGGATGCAAACGGATGTACAACTAAAATTGATGTAACAATTGCTACAGATGCATTGCCAACAATCAATTCATCAGCTGGATTATATTGCTACACAGGAGGTCCGGTGCCAATTACAATTACAGGAACTTATGTTGGAACACCAACATACAGCATTGGTAACGGATACCAATCTAGCCCTAACTTTGTATTGAATGCGCCAGGAAACTACACATTCTATATTAAAGATGGTAACGGTTGTATCGTTTCAAGCCCTTATAAATTAAATCAGGAATTATTATTACAAGCTAGTTTAACACAAGATTTAACTTGTGCAGGATCAGCTGTTATTACACTATTGGCAACTCAGGGTACTCTTACTTACACAGGATTCGAAGTTGACTTTAATGCAGGAGGATACTTCCCTGCAACATCACCTTACACGGCTACAGCTGCTGGAACTTATACTTTCAGAGTAACAGACAGTCAGGGATGTCAGGCAGTTTCTATTCCGGTAATAGTAACTCCAACAACAACTCCATCAGCAACATTTACACAAACTAATGTTAGCTGTGTAGGAGGAAATAACGGAAGTATCATTGTTACTGCTGCTAATGGTGTTGTACCATATGAGTACAGTATCAATGGAGGAGCCTTCCAAGCTTCAAATGTTTTCACAGGATTAATCGCAGGAACTTATGACATCGTTGTTCGTGATGCTAAACAATGTTCTTCAGTAATCGTACAAGCTACAATTACGGAGCCGACGGCTCTTGCTGCAACTGCGGTATTAACTCAAAGTTTAACTTGTGGAACAGGTAATGCTACTCAGCCAGCAATTGTTACAATCAATGTAACTGCAGGAACAGGAACAGCACCTTACCAATACAGTTTTAATGGAATAAATTATAGTGCAACGAACACATTCACTACTTATAATGCAGGAACAGTTACAGCTTCGGTAAAAGATGCTAATAATTGTACAATTGCAGTACCGGTAAGTGTTACAATTCCGGCACTAGATGCTCCAGTAATCGATTCTGTAACAGGAACAGATATTTGGTGTACACCAGCTGCTAACACAACAAGTACAGTTACTGTAACTGTTTCACATGGTGTTGGTGCATTACACTACGAGATTCTTTCTCCAGCTAGCGCCGTTACAAATGTTTCTGGTGCAGCAAACGGAATCTTTACAGGTCTAACAGCAGATACTTACTTATTCCAGGTAACAGACGCTAACGGATGTAAAGATGATATCTATTACACTGTTGATCCATTAGTAAACATTACAGCAGCAGGTCAGTTAGTAAATGACGTAAGCTGTAACGGAGGTTCAAACGGATCAGTGAAATTTGATGTTGACAATTTTGGCGGAGCTTACACAGCTGCTTTAATTGGAGGACCAACTACAGGAACTTTAACTCAAGTTGGAAAAGTAGTAACGCTGACAAACTTACCAATCGGTACGTATACAGTAGAAGTTACTGACACAACAACAGGATGTACAGCTTCAGCTTCAGTAACTGTTGGTCAGCCTTCAGTATTAACATTGACTGTGGCTTCAAATGTAAATGCTAATTGTAATTCAGGTGCTCAGGTTAGTGTAACAGCTGCAGGGGGAACACCAGATTATAAATATGCTTTCATCGCAGGAGCAGGAACTCCAACATCAGCAGATTATACAAACAGTAATAATGCTGTTTTAGATCCGTCAGTAAGCTTAAACTGGAGAGCATACGTATTAGATTCTAAAGGTTGTGAAACATTTATCCCAATAACAATTGCGGTAGATCCATTACCAACTGCAATAACAGCTAATGTTACTAGCCAATGTCCTACGGCAGCAGGTGAATATACATTTACAGTTACTGTTGGTTCTGGTGTAGCACCTTACGAATACAGTATTGGAGCAGGATTCCAAGCAAGCCCTACATTTACTGTAAACGCTGCAGGAACATACGACGTAACAGTAAGAGATGCAAACGGATGTACAGCTACAGCAACTGCTGCAGTAACGATCACTCCGGGATTACAGTTAGAGACTACAGTTACAACATTACCAAGTTGTACATTTAATAATGGTGTAATTACTGCTACTGCAACAGGAGGTTCAGGAACAGCTAATTATAGATATACTTTAGACGGAGGTGTAAGCATAAATACTACACCGGCTGTATTTAACAACGTTGCTCCGGGTACACACGTTATCAGAGTGAGAGATGTATTAACAACTTGTGACTTTAACGTTACAATCGTAATTGATCCGGCAACAGTTATTACTGGATTTACTTTAAACGGAACAAATGTTTCTTGTAGAGGTAATTCAGATGGTTCAATCACGGCTAATTTAGCTCCAAGTGCACCAGGCGTAAACGATAACCCGGTTTATACGTATACATTAACAGGAACTACAGCTTTAGGAGTAGCGGTTAACAGACCAGCTCAGACTCAAAACATTTTTGATAACCTTCAGGCTGGAGATTATACGGTAACAGTAACTTCTGGTAGAGGTTGTGTGGATTCTGAAGATATTAGAATCAGCGAACCAAACCTAATTACAGTTAACGCACCAGTTATCACACAATACAATTGTACAACTGGAACAAACGTTTCAAACTATGCAGTTATTACAGTAAATAACGTTGTTGGTGGTTCTGGAGTTTATACAATCTATGAGTTCATTAAAGGTGGAGTTGTAGTTCAAAGAGGTCCATCAAATGCTTACAGCGAGTCAGACTTTACAGGTGGTGACTATACAGTAAATGTTTACGATGATAAAGGATGTATGGGATCTAGTACAGGAATAATTAGAGTAAATCCTTTCATTCGTTTAGATCAAATAAATGTTGCTGTAAATACTGCTGTAACTTGTATTTCTAATGAAGATATTACTGTATCGGTAACATCTATTGGAGGAACACCAGCAATATTGAATTACAATGTTGCCGGAACTGATGGAAATACATACAATCAGTCAAATACAACTGGTGTCTTTACAGGATTAACTATCGGAAATTATTTAATTACCGTTACAAACCTTGCTACAGGATGTTCAATTGTACAAGCACATTATGTTAATGATCCTAATACTTTTGATATTAATGTAACACCAGTTAACGGACAAATCTGTTACGGTACTGCAAACGGAAGCGTTGATTTAACTTTTGTAGATAATCAGTTAAACCCAACAAATGATGCAGGTGCATTCAACTATGTAATTACAGGACCAGTTCCAAGTAACGGAACAACAACAAATGCAGGTCCGGTTAGTATTTCTAACTTAACTGCTGGTCAATACACAGTTGTTGCAACACTAGTAAACAACCCATTCTGTACAGTTTCTACATTGTTCACAATTGAGCAGCCAACAGCAGCTCTTACAGTAACAACAGCGAAATCGGATATTACTTGTGTAACAGGAAATAACGACGGAGAAATCACTGCTTCAGCAGCAGGCGGATGGGATAATAAATACGAATACCAATTGGTATTGAATGGTACAACATTAGTTGACTACTCAGCTCAATTCGTGTGGTCAGGATTATCAGCAGGTAACTATACAATTAACGTTAGAGATAATGTAGGTTGTATCGCTACAGCAACAGAAGTATTAGTTGTTCCGGCACCAATCGTGGTTACTGCATCAGCAAGTGCTACAACACTAACATGTTTTGGAGATAAAACTGCAATAATTACAGTAGACCCTCCAACAGGTGGACAAGGAAGTAACTATCAGTATACTTTAAATATTCTTTCAGCAAATCCAGTTATTAGTTCTGGACCACAACTTAGCCCAATATTCACAGGTTTAGGTGCTGGAACTTATAGTATTACAGTTACTGACGGATTTAGTTGTTCTGCAACTTCAGCAAATATTGTGATCAATGAGCCAACAGAGGTTATTCCAACTTTAGTTGAAGCTAGTTCACAAACATGTTTAACTCAGGCAACACTTACATTAAGCGCAGTGGGCGGAACAGCTCCTTACACTTATAGTACTGATGCTAATTTTGCAACAACTATTGGTTCATTCAATGCATCAGTTACGTTCCCGGTTGCTGTTGGTAAATACAGCTACTATGTAAAAGATGCTGCAGGATGTGTAGGTTATGTTTCTAATGAGATCACAATTGATCCTCTTGAACCGCTTAACATTGAGGTTGATGTAACAAATGCAGTTGTAAAATGTACAGGTGAAGCTACGGGAGTTATCGTAGCAGAAGCTAAAGGAGGTTTAGGAAACTATATCTATACATTAGAGAATACTGCTGGAACTATTATCCAAGGTCCTCAGGCTACTGGAATCTTCGAAGACTTAGTAATTGGAGATTACATTGTAAAAGTAGAAAGTGGAGATTGTGATGATGCATCTGCTGTAATTACAATCAACGAGCCGTCAGTTGCTTTACAAGCTGTGTTTACGCCAACTAATGTTACATGTTTCGGTGAAAACAATGGTAAAATTGTAGTAACTGCAACAGGAGGAACAGGAGTTATTAAATACGCAATCTCACCAGATCTAAATCAGTTTGATACAATCAGTGTGTTTGATAAACTTGCTCCAGGATTGTATACTGTAATTGCGCAAGATGAAAACGGATGTTATGTAATGACAGATATCACAATCACGCAGCCAGCTGCACCGCTTATAGTTACAGCAGGCTCAATATTAGGAGAACAATGTAAAGGCGACTTAAATGGAGAATTTACAATTGATATCACTGGTGGAACTGCTCCTTACACAGTAAGTCTTGATTTACCAAATGGTCCTTTTGATCCAATTACTGGAACTCAGCATACATTTGATGGTCTTGCAGGAGGTAAGCATACCGCTTATGTTAAAGATGCAAATGGATGTAACTTTGAAATTGAGGTTCTTGTGCCATTGGCAGTTGACATCAATCCAATAGCAGAAGTTGTTTACGGTTGTGAAACTAATACAGTGACAGTAACTATAGATCCTTCTGTAGATCCTGCTGATGTTGATTACTCTTTAGATGTTATAGCTGGTCCATATCAATTATCAAATGAATTTAAAGATGTATTACCTGGTGATCACGTAATTTACGCAAGACATACAAACGGATGTATCCAGCCAACAGCAAGTTTCACAATCCAGGCATTTGATAAATTACATATTCAATTAGCTGGAGGACAACAAGAAATGAATATTGTTTCTTTAACTGCAATTGGCGGAAGACCTGCTTATGAATACAGTTTTGACGGAGGTCCATTTACATCTGAGACTAAATTTAAATATTATGAGTCTAGAGATTATGTAATTAAGGTAAGAGATCAAAACGGATGTATTGACACAATTACAATACCATTGACTTACATTGATGTTTGTCTTGACAATTACTTTACACCAAACGGAACTCACAGTGGTTGGGGACCTGGTTGTACAAATATTTACACTAATCTTGAGTTTGCGATCTTCGATAGATACGGACGTCAGATTGCTAAATATCATTATGGTCAAAAATGGGATGGTAGATACAATGGCGAGGAATTACCAACAGGTGATTACTGGTATGTTCTTAAACTTAATGACGTGAATGATGCAAGAGAGTTTGTTGGACATTTCACTTTATACAGATAACAAAATATAGCCCCTTATGATGTTATCTAAAAAAATTATTACAATGAAAAAGTTTATTTTATCCTTAGTACTCATGGCTGTAACAACAAGTTACAGCCAAGAGTTAAACCTACCAGTTTTTACTCAGTATCTGGCTGATAACCCGTTTGTGCTTTCTCCTGCCTATGCAGGTATTGGTGACAACCTTAGAATTAGAGCAAATGGTTTAACACAATGGGTTGGAATTAAAGATGCACCTCAAAACCAGTCGCTTTATGCCGATTTTAGAATCTTAGATCGTTCAGGGGTGGGTATATCGCTTTATAATGATAAAAACGGATATACAAGACAAACCGGTGCTAAAGTATCCTTTGCGCACCACCTTATCTTAGACTATTACTCAAAACAGTATTTATCTTTTGGTATTTCATACAACTTCAATACATTTAGAATTGATACGGATGAATTCAATACCACGATAGAACATCCTGTTATAGATCCAACAGTTACAGACAATCGTTACAATGCAAACAACAACTTTGACATTAGTGCTTTGTACCGTAATAAAGATTTTTATATAAGTTTTAATGCCAACAACGTTTTAAAGAAAAATACAGATAAATATCGTGGAGTAGAACCAAACCTGCTTTCAAACTATCAGGTTTATACTGGTTATGTTTTTCGTGATGCTGAAAATAGCCGTATAGAATACGAACCATCTGTTTTCTATCAGTACTTTGCAAGTGATAAACGTTCAACAACCGATATTAACTTCAAGTACAGAAGATATAATCGTTACGAAGATTATTATTGGATTGGAGTTTCATACCGTTTCCTAAACGACCAGTTTCCAAAACCATTATCAGTTGGGCCAATGGCAGGTTTCATGAAATCTAAATTTTATTTTGGATATTCATATCAGGTTATGTTCAACGATTTAGGAAATTACAATACAGGAACACACGTGGTAACTATAGGGTTCGATTTCTTACAAGCTATCAGTAACTGTCCTTGTACACAAAGTCCGGTACACGATTAATCGCCAAAAGACGATTATTTTAAAATAGGCTGAAAAGCCAAAAATTATAAAGCGAGTCGCAACATTATGTGTTTTTACCGCAATAATTTGAAATAAACATGCAATAGCATTAAATTTGAATATATCATTTTGGTTGTCAAAACGGTATAAATCAAATTTGATTCATGAAAGCAAAATTTTCACTTTATGCGAAACATATAGTTCTGTGCCTCGCTTTTTTATTTATACCGTATGCGTTCACGTCTACAAATACCGTTTTCTCATTACCGCATTTGTACACAAATCCGCACGATCGCATTTACCTGTTTATCTATTTTACACTTCTTTGCTTCTTTTACTTTAATTATTATTATCTAATTCCCAGATTATACTTTTCAGAAAAAAAGCTTCTGTATTATTTCATAATAGCCATCTTTCTTTTATTCTTTCTTTGGATATCTACCGTTTTGGATCATCCAAGCCGAAACTTTTTGGATTTTGAATATCATTCCGGAAAATTACCAATTCACCCCAAACCATTTGAAGGGAGATTTCCACCGCCGCACAGAAACGAGCCAATGCCTTTTGAGTTCAACGGAGGTCCGCCAACACAATACGGACACACAACACTTGTTTATTTAATTGGCGTAGTTTCAAGTTTGCTTTTCGCCATTTCAGGAAGATTGCAAAATGTTGAAAAAGAAAAAGTAAAATCAGAATTAGCTTTTTTAAAAGCCCAGATAAATCCGCATTTTTTGTTCAACACACTAAACAGCATTTACGCATTGGCCTTAAAAAAAGACGATAAAACGGCAGACGCCGTAGTTCAGCTGTCGGAGTTAATGCGTTATATAATGACCAATTCAAACGATGAGGTTATTGAATTAAACAAGGAAATCAATTACATCAACAATTTCATTTCACTTCAAAAAACACGTTTAGGAAACACAGTAAACGTAGATTATAATGTAACCGGAAACACTTTTGGAAAAGTCATAACACCGCTCATTTTGATTTCATTTATTGAAAATGCATTCAAATACGGAGTAAATCCAGATCTGACTTCCGAGATTTGTATCAAAATTGATATCGATGATGAAACACTAAGTTTATACGTTTCTAATAAAAAGACATTTTCGATACAATCAGATTCAGGAATTGGACTTCACAATACAATCGAAAGATTGAAGTTAGTATATCCTAATAAGCACCACTTAAAAATCGAAGATTCAGCAGAAAAATACATTGTAAACTTGAACGTTAAAATACGATGATAAAAGCAATAGCATTAGATGACGAGCCATTGGCATTAGAAATTCTTCAGAGTTTATGTGATACAATTGATTACATAGAACTGAACAAGACTTTCACGAAATCTGATGAAGCATTCAAATACTTAAAAAAATATCCTGTCGATTTATTGTTTCTCGATATCAATATGCCGTCCATTTCCGGTTTAGACTTCTACAAAAAGCTTCCGCATAAAACAATGGTAATTTTTACAACAGCTTATTCTGAATTTGCCGTTGAAGGCTTTACGCTCAGCGCAACCGATTATCTGTTAAAACCAATTTCGCTTTCCCGATTTCAACAAGCGGCCGAAAAAGCCTTTTCACAATGGAAACTGCAAAACCAAAACATCAAACAGCAATATCTTTTTATTCGTGCCGATTATAGTTTGATTAAAATTCTGTTTTCAGATATTTTATATATAGAAGGTTTAGACGATTATTTAAAAATCCACATCCAAAACCAAAAAACAGTTGTCGCGCGAATGACCTTAAAAGCAATTCTCCAGAAATTGCCAGAAACCGAATTCCTAAGAGTTCATCGTTCTTTTATTATTCCTATTTCTAAAATCTCTAAAATAAGAAATAAGATAATTTTCATCGGTCAAGCCGAAATTCCAATCAGTGTCAGTTACGAAGAAGCTTTTTCAAAACTTTTTGATCAAAAATAACACCTTTTATTTGTTAAAGATTTTTACTACAAAAAATTAATATTCATTCGTTCACCTCATAAATTATAACCTTTACCTCAAACTTTTTACAACGCTTTTATTTCGAATAATTTTACTTGAAAACAACTGTTATTCATTCAATTAAAATAACATTTAAACGAAAAAGCAATGAAAAGAAAAGAGTTTTTAAGAGGTTTAGGTTTAATAGGAATTGGTTCATTAGCAATTCCCATCATAAACTCATGTAGTCAGGATAATGATGATGGTTCATCAAATTCTTCAACTAATACAGATTCATCTTCTGGTTCAGGTTCATCTTCAGGTGATTGTTCAGTTACAGCTTCAGAAACTGCTGGGCCATTTCCAACCATTACACCATCTTCTTTAGTAAAATCAGATATTACAATGGACAGAACTGGCGTAGCTTTCACCATAAAAATTAGCATAAAAAATACAAATGCAAGCTGTGCCGTATTAAAAGATGCCATTGTAGATATTTGGCACTGCGACAAAGACGGTTATTATTCAGAATACGGTGGAACTTCAATGCAATCTGTAAATTACACAACCGCTCACTTTTTAAGAGGAAGACAAACTACCAATGCTAATGGTTTGGTAACTTTTACCTCAATCTTTCCGGGCTGGTATTCAGGAAGAGCAACTCATATTCACGTTCACATTTATAACGCCAGCGGAACTTCATTACTCGTAACACAAATTGCTTTTCCCGAAGGAACAAACAGTGCCGTTGCTTTAGTAAACGCATCGAGTACAAATGGTTATACAAAAGGAATGTCTGGTTACACCTATAATGCTTCAGACAACGTCTTTTCAGATTCTGTTGCAAATGAATTAGGTACAATAACAGGAAGCGTTAATGAAGGTTTTGTTTTAACTCACACCATTAACGTTGCAGGATAATTTCAAATTATAATTTATGATAGCTCAAATTCCGGCACAAATTTACAAGTCAGATTCAAGAGGGTTTTCTAATTCAGAAAAACACAACTGCTTCTCGACTTTTAATTTTGAACATTACCAAGATTTATCCCGTTACGCATTCGGATCTTTAAAAGTTTTAAATGAAGTAATATTAGCTCCCCAACAAAGTATTACTCGATTTGTAAACCCAAACACAAATGTGATCATCCTGCCTTTATTTGGCGGAATAGAATTTAAAGATAATATCGGTAATGAGGAATTTTTGCATGTAGAGCAAATTAGAATTCTGAAAACATTTGAAGAATTAACCGTTGAAATTTTTAATCCATACGAAAAGGAAAATGTGAGTTATTTAGAATTTGAATTTCAAATGGAAAAAGAAGATCTTAAAAATGATTTTCAGCAATATAAATTCGACTTAAGTACACATAATAAACTGAATTCATTATTTGAAATTGGAAATGCTTTTGGATTTATTGGCATTTATGACGGAAGAAAAGAAGGAACTTTTACTTTAAAGAATACCAATAATGGCGTTTTTGTTTTCGTAATTAACGGAGCTTTTGAAATCGAAAACCGACTTCTGGAAGCAAAAGATGGTTTAGCTATCCAAAAAACCGAAACTATAGAATGGGAATCGTTGTCACAAAATGCGATGTTGCTTGTAATTGAAGTTCCTCTAAATTCAAATTAAATGAAAATAACGAAAATAAAACTCGCTTATCGTATAGTAATAGACAGCTCATCGACTTTGCTTTGGGATAAATATGTTTTTGAAGATACTTTCAAAGAATACCAAATGCAGTCTCAGCAGTTTAATTCGGCATCAAATCCAAAAAATACATTTAGAGAATTATTAAGTGAAAATGAAAAAGCAAATCAACTGCATTTTCTAACCGGAATCGCTGCCAGCGGTTATGTAGAGCAGTTAAAAGGAAATTTCCACCGTGTAACAGATATTTTGGGAAATAACTATTTTCCTTTTATCAATTATCAGTTGGATATTATCAATACAGACATTACAGATACATCAAAACATAAAATCGGAATCACATTTTATTCGCCTTTATTAAACTACTTCGGAATTATCGAAGGCAATTATCTCGTTTCAAAAAATACCGAAAACACAAACGAATATGAAACGTTAATGTTTCCCGTTCAGCATAATTTGTCTATTTGTTTCATTCAAACAGAAGACTAATTCAAGATCCAAAAACAAAAAATAATCTAATTCATTTTTTACCTTTTCTGTTTTTCTGTTAACAGAAAAGGGTTTTTTATAAAATGGATTTTTGCAGGATATTTTTTATCTTTGAAATTCGGGCTTTTAATCGAAATGGCTTTATCTTTGAGCCTTCAGAAAAATGACACTCATTATGGAACAGAAAATTCATCAGGGAAGAAATGTAAAACGTTTCAGAGAAATGCTTAACATAAAACAGGAAGGATTAGCTTATGATCTGGGAGAAGACTGGAATCAAAAGAAGATTTCTTTGTTAGAACAAAAAGATGTAATTGAAGACAACCTGCTTAAACAGATCTCTGCAGTTCTGAATATTCCTGTTGAAGCTTTTAAAAATTTTGATGAAGAACAAGCGGTGAATATTATTTCTAATACTTTTGGAGAGCACGCTTTTAGTAATTCATTTAATTACGGAACAATTAATATTCATCCAATTGAAAAATTGATTTCACTTCATGAAGAAAAAATTGCGTTATATGAGCGTATGTTGAAAGAGAAAGATGAAATGATGTTGAGGCTTGAAAAATTAATTAAATAAACTCTTATTCTCTCCGAGTTTAAAACGATTTAGAAATAAACGACTTTTTAATCCAAATAGATTAACCTTTTCTGTTAACAGAAAAGGTTTTTTCATTTCATCAGGTATCAAATTACTATCGATAATTGTTTTTAATCCTTAATAAACCAATTTATTTGTGAATTTATAACGTTTTCGTTCTTTTTGTTGTCTCTTTTTTAGTTTATCCGAATTTATTAGTACTTTAAAAGTCCTATATTTGTTTTTCTTTCTAAAAAAACTAAAAAAAATATCAAATGAAAACTTTAAACGATTTCGACTTTAAAAATAAAAAAGCAATTATCCGTGTAGACTTTAACGTGCCTTTGGATGAGAATTTTAATGTAACTGATACGACACGTATTGAAGCTGCAAAACCAACTATCGATACTATTTTAGCTCAAGGTGGAAGTGTAATCTTAATGTCGCATTTAGGAAGACCAAAAGGAGCTGAAGAAAAATACTCTTTAAAACATATTTTAAAAACAGCTTCTGAAATTTTAGGAGTACAAGTTAAGTTTGCTGAAAACTGCGTTGGGGAACCAGCTCAAACAGCTGCTAAAAACTTACAGCCTGGAGAAGTTTTATTACTTGAAAATTTACGTTTTCACGCAGAAGAAGAAGCTGGAGATGTTGCTTTCGCAAAAGAATTAGCTTCACTTGGTGATATTTATGTAAACGACGCTTTTGGAACTGCACACAGAGCGCATGCTTCAACAACAATTATTGCACAGTTTTTTCCAAACGATAAAACATTTGGAACTTTATTGGCAAAAGAAATTGACAGTTTAAACAAAGTACTTAAAAATAGCGAAAAGCCAGTAACAGCAGTTTTAGGTGGTTCTAAAGTTTCTTCTAAAATTACCGTTATCGAAAATATCTTAGACAAAGTTGACCACATGATTATTGGCGGCGGTATGACTTTTACATTTATTAAAGCTCAAGGCGGAAAAGTAGGAGATTCAATCTGCGAAGATGATAAATTAGATTTAGCACTTGAAATTTTAAGATTAGCAAAAGAAAAAAATGTTCAAATTCATATTCCTGTTGATGTAATTGCTGCAGATGATTTCTCAAATTCAGCAAACACACAAGTTGTAGACGTAACAGCAATTCCTGATGGATGGCAAGGTCTTGACGCAGGTCCAAAATCATTAGAAAACTTCAAAAAAGTAATTTTAGAATCAAAAACTATTCTTTGGAACGGCCCATTAGGAGTTTTTGAAATGGAAACATTCTCTAAAGGAACAATTGCATTAGGAGATTATATTGCAGAAGCAACTGAAAAAGGAGCATTTTCTCTAGTTGGAGGAGGGGATTCTGTTGCAGCAGTAAAACAATTCGGTTTTGAAGACAAAATGAGTTATGTTTCTACTGGTGGAGGCGCAATGCTTGAAATGTTAGAAGGCAAAGTTTTACCTGGAATTGCTGCAATTTTAGACTAAAAAATCACAATTAACATTTTTTTGCGTATATTTAAGCCTTAAACTTTTTAAGTTTGCAAAAATAATGATTCTATAATGGGTTGATTTATAGAATTTTAAAAAAATGTTATATGATTGTAAAGAAAATATCATTAGCGGTAACCGTATTGTTTTCTCTATCGATGTTCTCGCAGGAAACTGCAGAAGTATCAAGAGAAATTAAGCCCGAAGTAAAGCTGTCTTATTTAGATTCTATCAAAAGCACATTCAAGAAAGATGATCTGGCAACAAAAGTTGACAGCCTTTGGATGAATGAGTTAGTAAGTTTAGATATCTACGATGATTTGACAAAAGATATTCAAACCATTAACAAGGACGTTACGGTTGATGAAGAATTACCAACAGAACTGCTTAAGCAGCGTTTGGCGGCAATGAATGCAAAATCGCCTTTTGAAATTGAATACAATCAAGGATTAGAAAATATAATAAAGTCATTTCTTAAGAATCGAAAAAAATCGTTTTCTCGATTAATGGCTTTATCAGAATACTACTTTCCAATATTCGAGGAAACTTTCGCTAAAGAAAAAATCCCGTTGGAAATAAAATATTTGGCCGTTGTAGAATCTGCTTTAAACCCTAAAGCAGTTTCTCAAATGGGCGCTACCGGACTTTGGCAGTTTATGTACGGAACCGGAAAACAATACGCTTTAAAAATCGATTCTTATATTGATGAAAGAAGTGATCCTCTTAAAGCTACTGCTGCTTGTTCAAATTACATGACAAAAATGTTCAATGTCTTTAATGACTGGGAACTTGTTTTAGCTTCTTATAATTCAGGTCCTGGAAATGTAACTAAAGCAATTCGTCGTTCTGGCGGAAAAACTGGTTACTGGGATATTCGTAATTACCTTCCAAAAGAAACCCAAGGTTATGTTCCGGCATTTTATGCTACAATGTATCTTTTTGAATATCACAAAGAACACGGAATCAATCCGGAAAGAGCTGTTATTAAAAACTTTGAAACAGATACTGTAGCGGTTAAAAATCAAATGTCTTTTAAACAAATTGCTGATTTGCTAGACATGCCGCAATCACAGTTACAGCTTTTAAATCCATCTTATAAATTAAATGTTGTACCGGCTTACCAAGGCGAACAAAATTTCCTTCGGTTACCAAAAGACAAAATCGCAACCTTTGTTTCAAATGAAGACAAGATTTATGCTTACGTAAAACACGAATCAGAAAACAGAACTATTCCAACACGTTTAGCAATGAAAATTGCTCCAAAAGGAAAACCGGTTAGAGATACCAAATCTCTGGAAGTGTCTAAAGATAAAGAGATTAAAGATATTCAGTTCTATAAAGTTCAAAAAGGAGATAACTTAGGCAGTATTGCGGATAAGTATAATGTGAATATTTCAGATCTAAAAAAATGGAATAACCTTAAATCAAATGCAATTGCGTTAGGAAAATCTTTAAAAATTAAATCAGATGTTGATACTTCTGCCAAAGTTATTAAAGAGCCGAAAGTATTACCTGCTGTAGAGAAAAATACAGAAGAAGCAGTTGCTTCTGCAGAAGATAATGATAAAGTTTCAATACAAACTGTAGAGTACGTTGTATTGGCCGGAGACAATTTAGGAAGCATTGCTAAAAAATTCGGTACGACTATTGCGGACTTAAAAGAGTTAAATGATCTTAGCTCTAATAATATTGGTTTAGGAAAAACATTAGTAGTTTCTAAAATAGTTACAGAGATCCACGAACCGGTTTCTACTGCTATTGCTTCTACTTCTGTTGACTCTTTCAAAAAGAAAGCGCCTTCAGCAAAAACTGCTGCGGAAGATTATTACGTTAAAAAAGGTGATTCTTTATACAGTATTTCTAAAAAATATCCTGGAGTAACAATTTCAGATATTAAAAAATGGAATGGTATTAAAGATGAAGATATAAAACCCGGAATGAAACTTAAAATAAACGGATAATAAAAAATCTTATTTAAATTTGGGTTTTATTTCATAAATTAAGAAAATGAATAAAACCCATTTTTTATTTATAATACTTCCGTTTCTATTGATTTCTTGTTTAAAAACAGATAAACAAGAAGAACCTGTTTCCGGAAAAACAAATACAATTTCCATCATCATCGACGATCAGTTATGGTATGGAGAAGTTGGCGACAGTATCCGAAATAAATTTGCATCGCCAGTTCTGGGTTTAACTCAGGAAGAACCTTTATTTACAATCAATCAATATCCTGCCAAACTTCTCGAAGGATTTGTAACCGACAGCCGAAGCATTATCGTTGTTAAAAAATCAGCTGTAGATAAGTTTGAAATAACCCACAATAAATCATTGCCGCACAACACTTTTCGTATTTACGGAAAATCTGTTGATGACATTATTTGCAGTATCGAATTGAATTCGGCACAAATCATCAAAATGATTCGCGATGCCGAAATCGAGAAAATTCAGGAAGACAACAGTGCTTCACTTTTAAATCCGGCTGTTATCAAAAACAAATTCCATATTGATATCCAGATTCCAACCGGATATGAATATATGCTTCACAAAAAGAATTTTATCTGGCTTAAAAAAGATATTATTAGTGGAAACACCAGTTTATTAATATACCAGATTCCGCTGCACAACTTTAAAACCCGTGGAAATATAGTGGGAAATATAATAAAAATGCGCGACTCAATTGGTTACTACATCAAAGGCAGAGAACCAAAAACCCGAATGATTACCGGAGAAGCGTATGCACCTTATTTTTCGAATACTTCATTAGACGGAAAAGAAGCCTTCGAAACCAAAGGAACATGGGAACTGAAAAATGACTTCATGGCCGGACCTTTCATTAACTACGCAATTGTAGATCCAGTCTATAACCGAATACTGGTTATCGAAGGATTCTGCTATTCACCCTCAAACCAAGAACGCGACTTAATGTTCGATCTCGAAGCCATCATTAAATCTGTGAAAATAGATAAACGATAAAAAGTTTGTTTCAAGTTTCAGGTTTCAAGTTTCAAGTTTTCTAAACGAATATTAAAACCATATAAGTTATATAAGATAATTTAAGTCAGGTTCTTAAAAAACAACTTTGCGTTTCTTTGCGTAACCTTAGCGAACTTTGCGCTAAAAACCACACAGCATAACCTGAAACCTGAAACTTCAAACCTGAAACAACTCTAGTTATTATTTTTCTTACTTTTGTTTTTATAACAAACATAAAAACAAATACTTATGAAAAAGGTAACCACAACATTAGTAATTATTGCATTATGTTTTATCTCTTGTAAAAAAGAAGTAAAAACCGAAGTTGATACGCCAAAAGATTTGGACAGTATTAAAACTGAAGAACCAGCAGCCGAAGCACCAGTAGATTCTGCGTCACAAATGAAAGCCTGGCAAGCGTATTCAACTCCGGGCGCACCGCACAAATTAATGACAGACGAAGTTGGAACGTGGAATTGTGAAATGACTTTTTGGCACGAACCAAACGGAAAACCAGAAAAATCAACATCAGTTGCGACTATCAAAATGATTCTTGGCGGACGTTATCAGGAAAGTAATTATGTTGGAAAAATTATGGGAGCACCATTTGAAGGAAAAAGTACATTAGCCTATAACAACGCGAGTAAAGAATACACCACAACTTTTATCGACAATATGGGAACCGGAATGATGGTTGCCACGGGAAAATATGATGAAGGAAAAAAAAGTATGGAATTTAAAGGTGAAGTAGTAAATCCGGTAACAGGAAAAAAAGCACCTTACAGAGAAATCTATACTATTGTAGATGCGACAACCCGCAAAATGGAAATGTTTGATGTCAAAGAAGGTGCTGAATATAAAAGCATGGAAATTGTCATGAAGAAAAAATGATAAAGTAAAGCAGTTTGCACTCCTGCAAGGTTTCCAAAACCTTGTAGGTGTAATTGACAAAGTAATAAAATAGATAATAAAGATTAAATACCTACAAGGTTTTGGAAACCTTGCAGGAATAGCAAAGTATCTTTTTAGTAAATCCCGATTATAGTTTTATAATCGGGATTTCTATTTGATAATATTTGACGTAATTTTGTTTTTAGGATTATTAAAATTAAAGAGATATACAAAATGGAATTAAAATGGAAAATAAAGCCATTTGAGGCATTAACTGTAAACGAACTATATGATTTACTTAAACTAAGAAGTGAAATCTTTGTAGTAGAGCAAAACTGCGTTTATTTAGACATTGACGGCAAAGACAAGAAAGCTTTACACTTAATTGGAGAATATGACGGTAAAGTTGTTGCCTACTCTCGTTTATTCGATGCCGGAATTAGTTTCGACAATGCCTCAATAGGAAGAGTAATTGTTGATGCCAATTATCGTGATAAAAAATGGGGAAACGATTTAATGCGTGAAGCAATTGCGGCAATAAAATCCAATTTTGGAAAAGATCAAATTACAATTGGAGCACAATTATATTTAAAGAAATTTTACGAAAGTCATGGTTTTGTCCAATCAAGTGAAATGTATCTTGAAGATGATATTGAACATATAGAAATGATTCGCGGATAAGCACAAAAAGAATAACGACACAATGTTGCAATATTAGTTTTTAATCTTTCACTAAATTATAATAAGCTTTAAGAGAAATAATTAACAACATAGTTTAGAGTAAAACTTTAAGTAAAAAACTTTGCGCTTTAGCGCCTTCGTAGCAAAAAAACTTAAATTTTCGTAATCAAAAATTCAACGCGGCGATCATAAATATCACCTCTTTTTAAAGGAAATTTGTTTCCGCAGCCTTGATAACGCATTCTGTTTTTAGAAACTTTCTTAGAACTTAAATAGTAAAAAACTGTTTTCGCCCGGTTCCAGGAAAGTTTCCTTTCTTTCGTGTCTTTGTCAATTGCGTCACTGTAAATTTGTGGTGTACAGCAAACGTGACCTCTTATTTCGAACTGTATGTTTTTTTGTTTTTGAAGTATAACAGAAATCTTATCCAATTCCTTTTTTGAATTATTAGTCAGTCTGGCACTTCCCATATCAAACAATATGTTTTCAAGATATATTTTATCGCCAACTTTTAATTTATCTTTAAAAGAAGAATAAACTTCTTTTCCAAAACTATTTCGTTTTACCACAATCAAATCAACCCGCCGATTGCGTAATCGTGTTTCGTATAAATTCTCAACAGTATCTGGCCGAACTACAACGCGGCCTTTCCCTTCAAGAATAACAATTTTACTTTCTTTAAAACCAAAGGAAAGCAATAAGTTTTGAATGGTATTAACCCTGTCATGAGATAGTTTAAAATTGTAGTCGTCTGTGCCGCGGTCGTCACAGTAACCGTAGATTTGTATAGATTCGACTTTCGCGGTGTCTATTGATTTGATAAAATTATTTACAACTCTGCTTTGCGGTTCAGTAAGATCATACTTGTCGAAATCAAAATAAACTGTTTCGATTGGTTTCTGCTGTGCCGATAGATTGTAAATAATAAACAAAAACAGGACCCGGGAAAGTTTCATTTTTCTACATTTTTAAAATCGTTTTATATTCAGTCTGATTATTTAATACGTTTACTGCTCTTTTAATCTCTGAATTGTTCTTAATATAAAACTGATACAAACCTTCTTGGTATTGGTATCTTTTGATAAGCTCTTCCTGAATTAAACCACGAATTTCTTTTTGGTTTTTATCCAGCAAAGTATTTTCACTTCTCTCTAATGCGGCTAATAATTGTTGATATTCCGGAGCAATCGTTTCGTCAATTTTTTCAGTTTTGGCTGCAGCCAAAGTATTTTTCAAGGCAACTTCTGTTTCTGTATCAAAACTAATTTTGTTTGTTTTCAAATATTGTTTGAAAGCACTATAATCAGTATCTGAAACCACAGGGATTTTATCGCCTAAATTTGGATTTTTATAATAGTAAGTAGTGGCGTAATCAAATATTCCGTCATTTTTCAAAAGAGCGCTTGTAATAGGGCTCATTTTGGCTTCTTCTAACTCAATGTCTGGTAAAACTCCACCGCCGTCATAAACTGTTCTTCCTTTTCGGGTTTTAAAAGCATTAAAGTTTTTAGAATCTGTTTTTTGGGCAACTCCGTTTTTGTCTTTATGTGCATAATCAAGCGCTTGTATACAACGACCAGATGGCGTGTAGTAACGCGAAATTGTAACTTTCAACTGCGTTCCGTAAGTCAGGTCAACAGAACGTTGCACCAAACCTTTTCCAAAACTACGGCTTCCTAAAATCACAGCGCGATCTAAATCCTGCAAAGCTCCGGAAACAATTTCAGATGCCGAAGCACTTCTTCCGTTAACCAAAATAGCAAGCGGAATCTCGGTATCAATCGGTTCTTTAGTCGTTTTATACGTATTGTTGTGTTTTTCGATTCTTGATTTCGTCGTTACAATAACTTCATTTTTTGGAACAAATAAATTACAAATATCAATCGCTTCATTCAAAAGTCCGCCCGGGTTTCCTCTTAAATCTAAGACGATTTGTTTTGCGCCGTCAGCTTTCAGTTTTTCCAAAGCATCTTTAACTTCGGCGGAAGCCTTTCTGCTAAAATGTGCCAAAACAATATAACCCGTTTTCTCATCAATCTTTCCATAAAACGGAACCGATTTAATATCCACTTCATCCAAAACCAATTCAGTTGTAAAAGTTTTTCCCTGACGAAGATATTTTATAGCAATTTTAGTGTTTTTAGTTCCTTTCAATAATTGCGAAGCATCATCTTTAAAATCAGCAATCAAAACATCACCAATTTGAATGATTTCATCACCTGCTTTTAGTCCGGCTTTATCTGCAGGATAATTTTTATACGGTTCGCGCACAATTAAACGGTCTTTTTTGCGTGCAATCATAGCACCAATTCCGGTATATTCTCCCGTATTGTTGATTTTGAAATTTACAACATCCTGCTCGTTAAAGTAAACGGTGTAAGGATCTAAACTTCCCAACATGCTTTTAATGGCTTTATCCATTAAATCACCCGGATTTGTTTCGTCTACATAATTTGTGTTTACGGCTTTAAACAACGTTGTGAAGATTTCAATTTGTTTGGCAATTTCAAAAAAGTCCTCTTTGAAACTGGTTCCAATAAATAATAATCCTGCCGCAACAGTTGGTATGATAAATCTCTTCTTGAAATAAGGATACATGACTATGGTTTTTTTCTTTTAATTCTCTTTCTAATAAAATAGGCTAATACACAAATTATAATTATAAACGGCCAAATGCTGATAATCGATATAAAGAAACTCGACAAACTAAAAAATCCTGATTTAATAGCGGTCCAGATTTTTGATCCGTATGATAATTGCATGGCTTCCTGTTCCGGCAGGTTTTTAAAAAACTCAATTGTAACCGTACTTTCAGAAACCCTGCTTTCTAAATATTTTAATTGGCCTTCTTTCGCTTCAATTTCTTCGCGGATAATCGAAATCTGTTTTTCGATTTCTAAGATTTCACTAATTTTTGTGGCTTTCTGTAATATTTGAAGATAACGTTCTTCGAGTTTTCTTTTATTTTTTAATCTTGTCGTTAAGTCGATATATTGTTCGGTAACATCTTCTGCCGTAATTTCTTTTCTCTCAAAATAAGCAACGCCTTTTGAAATTGTATTGATAAAATTGTCAAAATTCTGACTTGGAACTCTAATCGTTATATTTCGATAAAGCGTGCCATAGTCTTTTCCTTCAGAATCACTTTGAACTTTTCCCTGACTTTGTTTAACCGCTGTTTGAATCTGTTTGTACGTTTCTTCTAAATCATTGGTTTCAAATCGAAGCGATGCTTGTTTGATGATTTTTTGTTCAATTTGAGTTGAAGAACCATCTAGATTTTTATCTGAACCGCCTGATTCATATTTTTTTGGAGCTAATTTTATAGCACTAATCGAAGCTACTTGTTCTTCATTAGCAACTTCACTTTTGCTGCATCCAGAAAGAACACAAAAAATTACAGATAAAAAGAAAATGTATCGCATAAAATTTCAATTTAGTGCTAAAACTACAATTTTTTTATAATTTTTTATCTGATTTAGAGTACAAAGTTGTCTTTGAAGCTTTATAAATCCTTTTTGATTTCAGAATCGGGAGTTTTGTTTAACTGCTGTACAAATTTCTCAAACAATTGAATCGTTTTGGTATTGATTTCTTCGTAAGATAATCTGTCTTTTGTCTGGTAAAAAAGCATGAAAGAATACGGCTGATTTAAATGATCCAGCAGCAAATGTTTATTGAGTCTATAAGTTTCTCTTAGGACTCTTTTGAAATAATTTCTGTCGACTGCTTTTTTAAAGTATTTCTTAGAAACAGAAACACCCACTTTTGTATTACCCTGATATGCAGCTTCCGCTTGACGGTAAACCAAACGCAGCGGATATTTTGAAACCGATTTCCCTTCAGAAAAAAGTAATCCAATCGTGGTTTTGCTCTTTAAGCGTTCATTTTTAGGGTATGTAAAGTTCATTTAATTCAGAAAAAATTTGCAATTTTAAGGGCAAAGGTACAATTAAACCATAAAAACGGTTATTGTTTTCAAATTTTCTAACGCTAAAAATATATTTACTACTTTTGACCTCAAATTTTTTCAAGCATGCAAAAGATAATCTCATATCCAATCTCCGTAATTTTTTATTTATGTTTTGGATTGTGTTTGGCTGTTTTTCACCCAATACAATGGATCTGCCTTAATCTTTTTGGTTATCAGGCTCACAAAAAAAGTGTTGATTATTTAAATTTTTGTCTTTTAAGCTGTACGCGTTTAGTGGGTACAACTTATAAAGTTACAGGCGTTGATACAATTCCGAAAGGAGTTCCAATCATTTTTGTAGCGAATCATCAAAGTATGTACGATATCGTGACAATGATTTGGTACTTTAGACGTTTTCATTGTAAATTTGTAAGTAAGAAGGAGTTAGGAAGCGGAATTCCGAGTGTATCTTTTAATTTACGCCACGGAGGTTCTGTTTTAATTGACCGTAAAGACCCTAAACAAGCGATTCCAGTAATCAAAGGCTTGTCTGAATATATAGAAAAAAACACTAGATCTGCTGTAATCTTCCCGGAAGGAACCCGCAGTAAAACGGGAAAACCTAAAGAATTTGCCCAAAGCGGTTTAAAAATTCTATGCAAATATGCACCATCTGCATACGTTGTTCCGGTAAGTATTAATAATTCATGGAAGATGGTTCGTTACGGTATGTTTCCGGTTGGTTTAGGAAACCACTTAACTTTTACGGCACACAAAGCGATGGCAGTAAAAGATTATGATTTTGCCGAATTAATGGCATTAACAGAAAAAGCGGTTGTTGAAGGAGTAAACGAGTATAAACAGGATTAAGTTTTAGTCCGAGCTAAAATATAAATCCCAAATTTAAAATAAGTAATGTCTATAAAAAACATTAGATTAGAAGTGATGCAGTTTTTAGAAAAAAACGTTGACAGCTTCGTTGAACAGTATTTAATTCCGGTGGAAAAAATTTGGCAGCCGTCAGATTTCCTGCCTAATTCTGAAGGAGAAAATTTCTTTGAGGAGGTAAAGGAACTACGTGAAATTGCTAAAGAATTACCATACGATTTTTGGGTAACGCTTGTTGGTGATACCATTACCGAAGAGGCGCTTCCAACATATGAGTCCTGGTTAATGGATGTAGAAGGAATAGATCAGATTGAGAACGGCGGAAATGGTTGGTCGAAATGGATCAGACAATGGACTGGTGAAGAAAACCGTCACGGAGATCTTTTAAATAAATACTTGTATTTGTCTGGTCGTGTTAATATGCGTGAAATCGAAATGACAACGCAGCATTTAATCAACGACGGTTTTGATATTGGAACTGGAACTGACCCGTACAAAAACTTTGTATACACTAGTTTTCAGGAATTAGCAACTTATGTTTCACACAATAGAGTAGCGCAGATCGCGAAAAAATTTGGTGATAACAAATTGTCTAAAATGTGTAAAATGATTGCAGGTGACGAAATGCGTCATCACCATGCATATAGCGAATTTGTAACGAGAATTTTTCAAGTTGATCCAAGCGAAATGATGTTGGCGTTTCAATACATGATGAAACAAAAAATCGTTATGCCTGCTCATTTCTTAAGAGAATCAGGTCAAAAGATAAGCACTGCTTTTGAACAGTTTTCTGATTCTGCACAACGTATTGGAGTTTACACAGCAAATGACTACGTTGATATTATGCAGAAACTAATCAACAAATGGGAAATCGATAAAATCACGAACTTAACTGATGAAGCTGAAAAAGCACGTGATTACTTAATGAAATTACCAGCTCGTATGGCTAGAATCTCTGAAAGAATTGTAATTCCACAAGAATCACACATCTTTAAATGGGTTGAACCTGCTAGATTGTAAAAATTTTAGATTTAAGAATGTAGATTTTAGATTGATATTGTAATTGCAATTGATTTTTGACATTGACATTTAAAATATATTGTTGATTGTTGAAGTTTAAAACCTTTAACAATCAACATTTTTTATTTAAACCATAAAAAACACCAGCACAAATCCGTTGAATCTGTAAAATCCGCGGGCCATTTCACCACAAACCAAAATACAATATGAGTAATCCTGAACTTATAAATAAAACCATTGCATTTGTAAAAGAGAAACTAAACGATGCCGAAGGCGGACACGACTGGTTTCATATCGAACGAGTTTATAAAAATGCACTTTTAATTGCAAAAGATACCGATTGTGATAAAACAGTTGTAGAATTAGGAGCATTGCTTCATGATATTGCCGATAGTAAATTTCATGACGGAGATGAAACGATTGGCCCAAAAACTGCCCGTTTGTTTTTAGAATCACATAACGTTTCAGAAGAGATTATTCAACATGTGGTAAACATTATCGAAAACATATCTTATAAAGGCGGAAATTTCGAAAAGAAGTTTTCTTCTGTAGAATTAGATATTGTTCAGGATGCCGATCGTTTAGATGCAATTGGCGCAATTGGAGTTGCAAGAGCATTCAATTATGGCGGATTTAAAAACAGAGCCTTATATGATCCTGAAATTGCTCCGGTAACGAATATGACAAAAGAGGAATATAAAAAGAACAATGCACCAACAATAAATCACTTTTACGAAAAGCTTTTGCTCTTAAAAGACAAAATGAATACCGAAAAAGGAAAACAAATCGCCGCCGAAAGACATCATTTTATGGAATTATTCCTGTCGCAGTTTTATGCAGAATGGGAGGGGATTAAGTGAGTTTACAGTTCTCAGTCGCAGTTTACATTCATATAAACTGAAAACTGTGACTGAATACTGAAAACTTTTTATACTGTTTTAAATTTTAGATTTTAAAAGGCACATTATTCCGAAAGCACACAAGAATCCAAAAGAAAACCATAATAATCTGGTAACTCTATTATCTCTCACGATTTCATTTTTTTCGAACTTTGTCATTTTATTTGAATTTTATTTTGCAAAATTAATTTGCCCTGTATCGATAACTAAGCCATAAAAGTTTTTTAAACATCAAAAAAGGGTATTTTCCTTGTCAGAAGACTTGTAGAGCATAAAAAAAGCTTCACAAAGATTTTAAAATCTCTGTGAAGCTTTATGTTTATTTGAGTGAAACTCTGTGAAATAAGAAAACTTAGAAGCTTAGTATCTCAGTAACTTAGAGCATAAAAAACTTAGCATCTTAGAATCTCAGCACCTTAGTAACTTAAATCACGAACATCCGCAATTGCCATCACCACAGTCTTTTTTCTTTTTAGATTTCCAAAAGAATTTTCTAATCAAAAAGCCAACGGCGATAAATAATATGACAAAAGCTATAATTTCTTGTATCATAACATTTTACTTTAAAAATTGATACGCTAAAAGCGCGGTAATATAAGCAAGCCCAGTCATAAAGAAAAGCTGCATTACGGGCCACTTCCATGAATTTGTTTCTTTTTTTGTAATGGCTAAAGTACTGGCACACTGCATTGCAAAAGCATAAAACAACAACAATGAAATTCCAGAAGCAAAATTAAAGATTTTTTCTCCCGTTTCAGGATTAACCTCTTTCTGCATTTTACTCTTAATTGTCGATTCATTATCGCTGTCTCCAACACTATAAATAGTAGCCAGTGTTCCCACTAAAACCTCACGTGCGGCAAACGAGCTGATAATCGCAATACCGATTTTCCAATCGTAACCAAGTGGAGAAATTACAGGCTCAATAGTTTTACCCATAATCCCGATATAAGAATTCTCTATTTTTTGAGAAGCCACTTCATTTTCAAACTGAACTTGATTTAAAGTTGTATTGGCAAATCTTCCTTTTACGATGTTTTCGGCATCGTTAAATTCTTTTCCAGGTCCGAAAGAAGCCAAAAACCATAAAATAACGGATATTGCTAAGATGATTTTACCCGCGCCCAAAACAAAAGCTTTGGTTTTTTCGACAACGTTGATTCCAACATTCTTGAAAAGCGGTAATTTATAACTTGGCATTTCAACAACGAAATACGTTTTTGAATCCAGTTTTAAAACTTTATTTAAAATATAGGCCGAGATTATTGCCGTTACAAATCCCAGTAAATACAATAACATCAATGACAGCCCTTGTAAATTTAAGAATCCCAGAACTCGTTTATTCGGAATCACTAACGAAATCATAATCGCATAAACTGGTAATCTTGCAGAACAAGTCGTGAATGGCGTTACCAAGATCGTAATAAGGCGTTCTTTCCAGTTTTCGATATTTCGCGTCGCCATAATCGCCGGAATCGCGCACGCAGTTCCTGAAATTAAAGGCACAACGCTTTTTCCCGAAAGCCCGAATTTGCGCATGATTTTATCCATCAGGAAAACAACACGGCTCATATAACCGCTTTCTTCAAGAATAGAAATGAACAAAAACAAGAAAGCAATCTGCGGAATAAAAATAATAACACCGCCAATTCCCGGAATAATTCCCTGCGAAAGTAAATCGGTTAAAATACCGCTTGGTAATTCTTTTGCAGTCCAGCTGCTAAACGAAGCAAAAGTCGCGTCAATAAAATCCATAGGAATGGTTGACCAGCTGAAAATAGACTGGAAAATGATAAATAAAATTCCAAGGAAAATTGCATAACCCCAAAACTTGTGCGTTAAAACACGATCCAGTCTGGCCCTGAAATCTGTTGCCGCTTCAGTATCAATTTTTAAACCTTCTTTTAAAACATCATTTATAAACTGATATCTTTTGATGGTTTCTTTTTGCTGCAAGCGTTTTAATTCTGAATGTGATTTGGTAAAGGTATTTCGGATTTCATTTCGGTCTAAATTCGAAAAATTGACATCCTGTGTAATTACAAGCCATAATTTGTACATCAATTGATTCGGAAATGCATGCTGCAGTTTTTGAAAATAGTCAGGATCAATTACTGATGCATTTAAGCAAGGTTCGTGCGGAACGGTTTTATAAGAAACAATTAATTCCTTTAATTCCTCAATTCCTAAACCTTTACGGGAACTTACTAAAGCAATTTTGGTTTTTAGTTTTTCTTCTAAAAGCGGAATATCCAAAGAAATTCCTTTGCTCGCCATACGGTCAGACATATTGATAACCAAGATCGTTGGAATTTCAAGATCTTTTATCTGCGTAAAAATCAGTAAGTTTCTTTTCAGATTTTCAACATCGGTTACTACAACAGCAACATCAGGATATAATTTGTCGTTTTTGTTTAGCAAAAGTTCAATTACCACGCTCTCGTCCATCGAACTTGCGTTCAGACTATACGTTCCGGGTAAATCCAGAATATTGGCTTTTACGTTATGAGGTAATTTACAAAATCCGATTTTTTTCTCAACCGTGATTCCGGGATAATTCCCAACTTGTTGATTTAAACCCGTAAGCTGATTAAAAACAGAAGTTTTACCTACGTTAGGATTTCCAATAAGGGCAACATTGATATTCTGAACGCTCATTATAAATTGTTTTGTAAAAGTTCAACTTCAATTTCACGAGCAGTTTCAACACGAATAGCAACATGCGAACCATTAATATCTAAATATAAAGGATCTCCAAAAGGAGCAATTTGAAGTAATTCGACCATGCTGCCCGGCAAACAACCCATCTCTAGTAATTTTAAAGGAATCAAATCGATATCAAAATCTTTGATAATGGCTTTATCGCCTTTTTTCAAGGTATGGATAGTATTTTGCAAAGCTTATTTAGATTGAATTTAGATTGCAAAAATAGGCAATAAATCTTTACCCCATGGTAATAATAAGGTTTGAAAATGCTAAATCTTTCTAAAAATAAGGTATTTTACTCTTTTGATAAGAAATCTATGTCTTCCAGTAATCTTGTGATATCTTCCTTTTTTGTTCCGTCATAAAATCCGCGAACGCGTCTTTTTTGATCCACTAAAACAAAATTCTCAGTATGTACCATATCATATAGTTGATCTGGACGACCCAACTTAACAGCCAGGTAAGATTTTCTGGCCATAGTGTAAATCTCTTTTTTATCTCCGGTAACCAAATTCCACTTGCTGTCTACAACTCCGTATTTTACTGCATAAGCTTTTAAAACAGAAACGCTGTCAACTTCTGGAAAAACAGTGTGAGAAAGCAGCATTACTTTTGGATTGTTTAAAACTGCTTTTTGAACTTCAACAAGATTGGTTGACATTTTTGGGCAGATTGATCCGCAGGTTGTAAAGAAGAAATCGGCAACATAAATTTTTCCTTCGTAATTTTTCTGGGTAATGGTATCTCCGTTTTGGTTTATGAACGAAAAATCGGCAATGGTGTGGTATTTACTTTTGTATTGAATCGTACTGTCAACCAATTCCGGATTTACATCGGCAGGATTATAAATTGGAAGTGTTTTTTGTGGCTTTAAAGCCGAATAAAATAAAGATATAGTGACTACAGAAAATACAATTAATACAATGAAGAATTTGCGGTATTTATAAAGAAGCGATTTCATAAAAATAATTTGGCGCAAAAATACGAAAAGAGCATTTTAAAAGGGATAATTATGACGCTTTTTAACAGGTTTTTTTAATCTCGCAAAGTCGCAGAGTCGCAGAGTTAAATTTTTTAAGCTTTGCGTTTTAAGTTTGCCAAGCGTATTAAAGATCAACGATCTTTAAACTTAAATAAAAACTTTGCGTCTCTGCGACTTTGCGAGATTAATTTTTAGGTTTTCGAATAGATTTATTCACCATATACAATCCCGTTAAAGTTACGGCCGAACCAATGGCAATAGCCTGCGTAAGCGTTTCGCCAAAAATAATCGAACCCAAAATCATCGCAACAATTGGATTAATGTAAACATAAATACTGCTGATTTCTGTTGGAAGATGCTGCAGCGTATAAATAAAAGCAATGAAAGTTAAAACCGAACCAATAATTACCAAATATCCAATTGCCCACCAGGACTCTGAAGGAATTTCGCTCAGCGGAATATTAACTCCCGTTGCTTCTGTAATTCCAAAAAGAAACACACTTGAAATCAACATCTGCAGTCCCAAACTAAAATACGGATTAAAACTAGCTGCTTTTTTCTTGGTTTGTAAAATTCCAAAAGCCCACGTAATTGTTGAAGCCGTCATTAAAATAATCCCGAACTGAAAATCAGGTCTTAGGAAGTCAGCAATATAATCGATGAAAATAATACAAATTCCTCCAAAGCTGATTAAGATTCCAAACAAAGCCATTTTTGCAATTCGTTCCCCATTAAAAAAATTAATGATAATAATCCAAATTGGGAAAAGAGCACTGATGATGGCACCCAATCCGCTTGTCATATATTTCACGCCCCAGGTACTCAATCCGTTGCTGCAAACAAAATTCAAAAAACTCAAAACAAGAATCGTACGCCATTGTTTTCCTTTTGGCCAAGGCTCTTTTTTCAGCAAAAAATAGCCCACATAAATCAGTCCGCCCAAAAACTGACGAATTGTTGCCAATTGCAATGCCGGCATATGCTTGACACCTTCTTTTGAAGCTAACCACGTTGTTCCCCAAAAAAAACTTACCCAGCATAAAGCCATAATGGGTAAACCAATTGCTTCAATTTTTCCTGAAACGGCATTCTGAATTTTTGCTCTCATTTTGACTTTAAATCTTTAAACAAATATTCCAAAAACAATTTCAATAAACAGTGAAAAACAGGCTTTTAATTCATGAAAATAATCGATGGTTTCCATTAAAATGTTATGGAAGAATACTTACACATTATTATTGCATAAATTTTAACATAGAGTTACAAATTTTAACGATATGTTTGTGTATACACTCGAAACACATTTATAAATGAAAAAACAACTTACTAAACCTTTGTTTTGTGCTTTTTCTGCAATGCTTTCTTTTACAGCAATCGAAGCGCAAACCACTGCAGCAAAAGAACCTGGTATCAATGTATCATACATGAATACCAAAATTAGTCCGAGCCAGGATTTTTTCCAATATGTAAACGGAACTTGGTTAAGCCAGACAGAAATTCCAAGCGATCGTACTACTTGGGGAAGTTTTAATGAATTGATTAAAAAGACAGACAAAGATGTAATGTCTATTTTAAAAGATGCATCAAAAAATCCAAAGTATAAATCAGATACTGATCAGGGAAAAGCTGTTAACTTATTCCTGACCGTTTTAGATACTGTTGGAAGAAACAAAGCAGGAATTAATCCTTTAAAACCGTATTTGAAAAAGATTGACGCCATTAAAAATGTGGCAGATCTTCAAAAGTTTTTGGTTGAAATGGAACCTGAAGGAGGTTCTGGATTCTTCGGAATTTACATTGGAGCCGATGAAAAAAACAGCTCTAAAAATTCAGTAAGTCTTGCAGTAAGTCAATTAGGACTTCCTGATAAAGATTATTACACTTCTGAAGATAAAGATTCTAAAGAAAAACGTGAGAAATACGAACTTCATGTAGCGAGAATGCTACAGTTTATTGGAGAAACTCCAGAGAAAGCAAAACAAAGCGCTAAAGAAATTCTGGCTTTTGAAACTGAATTGTCAAAACCAAGATTAGACCGCGTTGAAAGCAGAGATAGCCGTTTGCAATACAACCCAATGACGGTTGCTGAACTTCAAAAATTAACTCCGGCTATAAAATGGGATGCTTATTTTGCTGGAATTGGTTTGGCGAAATTAGACACTGTAGTGGTTATCGAACCAAAATACATGAAAGCGTTACAAACGGTATTTACTGAAAATAAAGTAGCACAGTGGAAAGAGTACCTAAAATGGGATTTATTAAATTCTTCATCTACAAAATTATCAACGGATATTGAAACGGCTAATTTTGATTTTTACAGCAAAACTTTAAGAGGAGCTGTAAAACAATTGCCAAGAGAAGAGAAAGCTTTGCAAGTTGTAAACCGCGGAATTGGTGAAGCACTTGGTAAATTGTATGTAGAAAAAGTATTTCCTGCTGAAGCAAAAGCCAAAGCGGTCGATATGATTCATAATGTTATTACGGCGTACCAAAACCGTATTAACAATTTAACGTGGATGTCTAAAGATACAAAAGCAAAAGCTATTGAAAAACTAAACAAAATAACCATAAAAGTTGGTTATCCTGATAAGTGGAAAGATTATTCGGCACTTCAAATTAAAAATGTTGCCGAAGGCGGTAGTTATTTTGAGAATTCGAAAAGTTTGTCAATATGGAATTTCAAAAAAGGGATTGCGAAATTGAACAAACCGGTTGATAAAACAGAGTGGGGAATGTCTCCGCAAACCGTAAATGCGTATTACAATCCATCTTATAATGAAATTGTATTCCCAGCTGCGATCTTACAGCCGCCGTTTTACAATTACCAAGCTGATGAAGCTGTAAATTACGGTGGAATTGGAGCGGTAATTGGTCATGAAATCTCTCATGGTTTTGATGATTCTGGTGCGCGTTATAACGCAGAAGGAAATCTTGTTGACTGGTGGACGCCTCAGGATTTAGAGCAATTTACCAAATTAGGTTCTGAATTAGCAGATCAATACAGCGCTTTAGAGCCGTTACCGGGAATTCATGTGGATGGTAAATTTACTTTAGGTGAAAATATTGGAGACTTAGGCGGGATCAATGCTGCTTACGATGGTTTGCAATTGTATTTGAAAGCGCACGGAAATCCGGGATTAATTGACGGATTTACTCCAGAGCAGCGTTTCTTTATTTCCTGGGCAACCGTTTGGAGAACCAAGTCTAGAGACGAAGCGATTAAAAATCAAGTAAAAACAGATCCGCATTCGCCGGGAATGTACAGAGCTTATGTTCCAATTCAAAATGTTGATGCTTTTTATGAAGCTTTCGGTATTAAAAATGGAGACAAAATGTTTGTAAGTCCAGAGAAACGAGTAAAAATCTGGTAAAACTCATAAATAGAAAACGGCGCTGATTTCAGCGCGGTTTTTTTATTTCTATTATTGAATAGCAATGAAAATGTCTACTTCTGCATTTTCACGATCTAGGCTTTTTTCTCCATAAACTTCAAAATCAGAAGTAAAGATTCGGTTTAAACCCGAATTCCAAATCTTCAGCCATTCATCATAAACAACACCATTTGCAAGATTTCCTTTGGCAGTAAATTTTTCATAATGGCGACCTTCAATTGTTTTGCCAGTCAAGCCTTCGGGAATTGAATCTAAATTCTCTACTGCAAAACCCAAAAGTGTTGTATAAGGTTTTGTATGATCCTTTTCGTAATCTGTGTAAACACAAATAATATCGTTACTTAACTTATTTGCAATTTTTTCATAAATTCCTTCTGAAAAAAATTGGTTCCAAAGCGCAGGAATATCCTGCCCTGACTGCCCATTTTCGTTAGTGGTTCTGACTGAAATTCCAATAATGTTAAACTTTTGAATATCCATTTTACTTAAATTTTGATTTGAAGTTCAAATCTATAATCAAATAGTGACAACTGTATGTCAACAGTAAAACATTAATTACTCAAATGACTGTAAATGTAAGTTTCAATTGCTTTTAACTCTTCGTCAGACATTGCTTTGGTTACTCCAAAATTTGTCTGCATTACCGAAAACTGACTTGGATCAACAATTGGATCTGCATTTCCTTTTAAGAAAGTTGGAATATCACCTTTTTTGTCTTTATAGATTTTAGCAATTTCCTTAATGCTCGGCCCAATGACTTTTTGATCCGGCTGATGGCATGAAGTACAATTTCCTCTTCCTTCAAAAATTTCTTTTCCTAAAGCTTCAGGTGTTTTGGCTTTCGCCGATTCTCCTTCAGAATATGCTTCTATAGTTTGGTCTGTACTTTCTGAAACTTCTTTTTTGCATGAAGCAAATGCTAAAACGGCAGATAAGAATAATACTTTTTTCATTTTATTTATTTAAAAGTATTGAAGCTTCTTTTGCAAAATAAGTCGAGATAATACTCGCACCTGCACGCTTAATGCAATAAAGTTGCTCTATCATAATTTTGTCGTGGTCTAACCATCCTCTTTCCGCTGCGGCCTTTACCATAGCGTACTCACCAGATACTTGGTAAACTGCAACTGGCACATGAACGGCATTTTTTACCTCACGAACAATATCCAAATACGCAATTCCCGGTTTTACCATAACAATATCTGCACCTTCTTCAACATCTAATAAAGCTTCACGAATTCCTTCAATTCGGTTAGCATAATCCATTTGATACGTCTTTTTATCTTTTGGAATATTTTGCGAATCAACCGGAGCAGAATCTAACGCATCACGAAATGGTCCATAAAATGCAGAAGCATATTTTGCACTGTAACTCATGATTCCAACATTATGATGTCCGTTTTCTTCCAATGCTTTTCTTATCGCTAAAACACGTCCATCCATCATGTCGCTTGGGGCAACGAAATCGGCTCCAGCTTCTGCATGGCTTAAACTCATACGAGTTAAAGCATCAACTGTTGCATCGTTAATTAATTGACCGTTTTCGATAATTCCGTCATGACCATAAATAGAATACGGATCTAATGCTACATCTGGCATTACAATCATTTCCGGAACGGCATCTTTTATCGCTCGGATAGTTTGCTGCATTAAACCGTCTTTATTCCACGCTTCTGTACCTTTGTTGTCTTTTAAATTATCGCTTACTTTTACGTAGATGTTTACCGCTTTAATTCCTAAATCCCAGGCTTCTTTTACTTCTTTAATGGTGTTGTCTAATGAATGGCGATAAATTCCAGGCATTGACGGAATAGCAGATTTTATGTCTTTTCCTTCGGCAACAAACATTGGAAGCATAAAATCTTGTGGACTTAAGCTAGTTTCACGAACTAAAGAACGAATTGATTCGTTGGTTCTTAAACGGCGGTTTCTTTGTAATGGGAACATTGTTTTTGAATTTTAGATTTTAGAATGCAGATTTTAGATTTTTCTGCAATCTTATTTTTTTATTTTTATTAATTGATGTCAATACTTTTGACTTTATGACTTTAAACTTTTGACATAATTTATGTTATCGAAGCGTCATAAATTCCTTTAATGGTCTTCTCTAATTTGGTATTAAACACGGCATCAGATTGATTGGCAAAAAGTCCTTCAGACAATGCACGTGAAAAACTGGCAATTAATCCGTGGTTTTGAGATAGTTTTTCATTGGCTTCTTCCTGACCATATCCTCCAGAAAGAGCAACAACTCGTACAACATGCGGATCAGATATTAGTTCACTGTAAAAGTCATTCACAGTTGGAATAGATAATTTCAGCATCACTTTTACATCTTTGTCTAATGCATTAAGCTGTTTTTGTATTTCTTCTTTTAGAATTTCTTCTGACTTTTCTTTGTCTGCGCTGTAAATATCAACTTCAGGTTCTATAATTGGAATAAGTCCTTTTGCAAAGATTTGTTTACCAACTTCAAATTGCTGCTCCACGATTTCGCGGATTCCAACGGTGTTTGCTTCTTTAATAACAGAACGCATTTTAGTACCAAAAACATTTCGTTCTACAGCTCGATCCAACAAGTCATCCAGATTTGAAATTGGTTTCATTAACTGAACTCCGTTTGCAAGATCAGCAAGACCTTTGTCAACTTTTAGAAAAGGAACTATGTTTTTTCTCTTCCACAAATAATCAGCAGTCCATTCTCCGTCTATTTTGCGGTCCATTGTGTTTTCAAACAAAATAGCACCTAGAATATATTGGCTGTCAAAAGCCGGACTTTTAATAATTCTGGTTCTCATTTCATGTACAAGCGTATACATTTCTTCGTCATTTGTATAACTGCTTTCTTCAACACCATATTGCGATAATGCCTTTGGTGTGCTGCCGCCGCTTTGATCTAGTGCTGCAATAAAACCCTTTCCGGAATTCATGCGGTTTAACTGTTCTACGTTTACCTTTTCCATAATTTCTTATTTTAGATTAAACATTACAAACCTATTTTATCATTTACTTTATCATAAACCTTTTTCACTTCTTTTGGAGGATCAAATCGATAACCCAAAGAAAGTTTTAAAGTGGCAATATTATCGTTTAGTCGCGGATCGACTTTATCATCCTGAGAAAAACTTACCGAATTAAGGGTTGCATAACCAAAGAAACGGTCATTATTATAAGCCAGTTTTAAATTTAAATCTGCCTGATATAAAGCTGAGGTATCTCCGTCAACATCATTAATTCCCGCCCCCAAAGCAATTCCTGCACCAATCAAAATACGATCACTAATTACAAAATTATAAAAATAGGATGGTGCCAGTGTAAATACATAGATGTCACCCGGTGTTGTGTCGGGAGCATTTAAGTCTATGTTGGTGTAATAGAATGAGAAAGTCGGGATAAAACTTCCGGAACTTTTAGTCTGCCATTCGTTTTGGCTTATCAATGTTTTAAAAGAGAACTTATCATTAAAAACATAAGATGTCGTTCCGCCAATTTTCGTAGTCCGCATTTTGGGCAATTGTGCCGTTACATTATCATCACTAACATAAAATCCTTTTTGATTGATGAAAGTAAACGACTGCATCCATTTTTTATAGTAAAAACGGGTATTAAAATTAAAATGCTTGGAATGAGAATCGCCTTTATTGCCGGAAAGAAATTTAGGAGCAAAACCAACCGAAATATCAATGATCTTATAATTCAGATTAAAACCAATTTGCTCTCTTCGATTCGGAATAAGATTAAGAAATGTTTTGGGTTCCTGAGCATCCGAAGCAATCTGAAAACTATTCGAAGTATCTAAATAATAAATACTGGTGGTAATTTTATCATTATATGATTTAAAATACGGATTTTGCAGCGAATCATTCTGGGCAAGACACCCAAAAACGCTGACAAAAAACGTTATATAAATCATTTTTAGATCCATTCTCGCTGATTTTCTAAAACATTTACTAATTTTTCTTCTTCACTTCCGGCTTCTGCATGATGATCATAAACCCATTGTACATGCGGAGGAAGACTCATCAAAATACTTTCAATTCTTCCGTTTGTTTTTAAGCCGAATAAAGTTCCTTTATCATGAACCAAATTGAACTCGACATAACGGCCTCTGCGTATTTCCTGCCAGGTTTTGTTTTCTGAAGTATATGCTAAATTTTTTCTTCTTTCCACAATTGGCACATAAGCTTCAAGGAAACTATTGCCGACTTCGGTTACAAAGTTGTACCAGTTTTCCATCGACATTTGTTCATTTGCTTTGCAATAATCAAAGAATAAACCGCCAATTCCGCGGGCTTCATTTCGGTGTGCATTCCAGAAATACGAATCGCATTGTTTTTTATATTTCGGATAAAACTCCGCATTGTGTTTGTCGCAAGCCGTTTTACAAGTTTGATGAAAGTGTTCTGCATCTTCTTCAAACAAATAATAAGGCGTTAAATCTTGCCCGCCGCCAAACCATTGCTCAATTACATTTCCAGACTCATCGTACATTTCAAAATAACGCCAATTTGCATGTACCGTTGGCGTCATCGGATTTTGGGGATGAATAACTAAACTTAATCCGCAGGCAAAGAAATCAGCTTCGCCTACGCCAAACATTTTTTGCATGGTTTCAGGAAGTTTTCCGTGAACAGCAGAAATATTTACACCGCCTTTTTCAAAAACAGCACCGTTTTCAATAACACGCGTTCTTCCGCCGCCGCCTTCAGGACGTTTCCAAAGATCTTCCCGAAACTTTGCCGTTCCGTCGACAGCTTCTAATCCAGCACAGATTTGGTCTTGTAATTGTTGTATGTATGCGTAAAATTTATCTTTCATGTTGATTGTATTCTGCTTTAAGTAATCCGAAATAAACGGTGTTTTGCAATTCGCCATTTCCATTTCTAAACTCGTCCCTTAAAATTCCTTCTTGTTTAAAATTATGCTTTAATGCAATTTGCTGACTCGCCAGATTGATTTCTGATGTACAGATAAAAACTTTATTCATTTTCAATTCATTGAAACAAAAGGCAAGTGCATCAGAAACCATTTTGGATGTGATTCCTTTTCCTTGAAAATCTTCATCAATAAAATAACCTAATTCACATTTTGAAATGCGGTAATCAATTGTTTTTACACATAAATAACCAATAAGATTATTCGTTTTTATGTCTCGTGCATAAAAATAGTATCCCTCATTATTTTTCTCTTTATCCAAGCTGACAGATATAAAATCCTGTGTTTTTTCAAGAGAATCAGAATTAGCCAGAGTTACAGGAAAAGTTTGTCCAATGTGATTTTTATTCTTGTCAATTAGTTTGTAAAACTCTTCAGGAAGAATATTTTCAATTCGGTCTGTTTTCCAATCTGTAAAACTCATTTCTATTTGTTTTTTAGAGAAGCAATTTTAGCGTTGATTCCAAATGAAAAAACTTTGCTTTCTTGTTGGATATATTGATAAAGAGCTAAAGCTTTATCATTAAAATTATAGTTTTCTTCTTTTGAGAATTCTATTAAAATATCACCAAATTGTTCTAATTGTTCCCAGTCAAAATGAAGACGGGTTAATAAGGTGATTAATTCTTCATTGGAGTAATCGATTAATGTTTGAATATTTAATCCAAACTCTTTTAATTGATTTTCGATATCTAATTTTTGTAAATGACTCAAAGTATAAGGTACAAAAATGAGTGTTCGTAACGTCTTGAGGACGTTATCAATTCTGATTTTTTCTTCGTCTCTTAAACCTTTGTTTAACATATTTATGTTTTTCTAAATCTAAATGATTTGATATTATTTGCAAACCCCGGATTGAAATCCGGGGCTACAATATGAATCGTTCCTTCGGAACTTTATATAGTTTTATAAATATTTAATTCAAAAACTGAATACTAAAAACTGCGACTGAAAACTATTGTCCGTATTCCTTAACCGCGTCAATAAACGCTTTTGCGTGATCTACAGGTATGTTTGGTAAAATTCCGTGACCTAAATTTACGATATATTTATCTTTTCCGAACTCATCGATCATTTCATGAACCATTTTTTTGATTGTTGGAATTGGAGAAAGCAATCTTGACGGATCAAAATTTCCTTGTAAAGTAATGTTTCCACCAGACAAATAACGAGCATTTCTAGCCGAACAAGTCCAGTCTACACCAAGAGCAGAAGCACGGCTTTTACCCATTTCGCCAAGAGCGAACCAGCATCCTTTTCCGAAAACAATAACCGGAGCAACATCTGCTAAAGCTTCAACGATTTGGTTGATATATTTCCAAGAAAATTCCTGATAATCAACAGGAGAAAGCATTCCTCCCCAAGAATCAAAAATTTGAACAGCATTAACTCCTGCTTTTACTTTTTCTTTTAAGTATAAAATCGTGGTGTCTGTAATTTTTTGTAGTAATGTATGCGCAGCAGCCGGATTTGAAAAGCAGAATCCTTTTGCCATATCAAAACTTTTAGAACCTCTTCCTTCAACAGCATAACATAAAATTGTCCAAGGCGAACCAGCGAAACCAATTAACGGTACTTCGTCATTCAGCATTTCTTTAGTCAATTTAATGGCATCCATTACATAACCAAGACTTTCCTGAATATCCGGAACGTAAACCCTGTGAACATCTGCCATAGAACGAATCGGATTTGGAACAAACGGACCAATATTTTCTTTCATTAAAACTTCAATTCCCATTGCTTGCGGCACAACTAAAATATCCGAGAATAAAATAGCAGCATCCGGAGCAATTCTGCGAATTGGCTGAACTGTAATTTCTGCAGCTAATTCAGGAGTTTGACAACGTGTGAAGAAATCGTATTTATCACGCAATTCTATAAATTCCGGTAAATATCTTCCGGCTTGACGCATCATCCATACTGGCGGACGTTGAACAGTTTCTCCTTTTAATGCTTTTAAAAATAGGTCGTTTTTTAACATCTCTTATTTGTTTATCCTGCAAGGTTTCCAAAACTTTGTAGGTATTGTTGTTGATTAATATATACCTACAAAGTTTTGGAAACCTTGCAGGAAATCTCGTTTGTTACTTATATTCAGACAAAACATCTTCAATTACGTCTTCAACCGTTGGCTGATCTGCAATGATGATGTTTTTTGTAATTTTATGTAAAGCTTCTGCGGTGGTTTCTCCAATACAAAAGCAGGTTTCTTTCTTGATAGTATTATCTTTCAAATAACTTTCAACGCCAGAAGGACTGAAAAATAAAATTCCATCAACTGTATTTTTTATTTTCTGAGGTGTCAATGACGTATCATAAACCTGAATTTCATTAAATTTTACCTCAGCATCTTTTAAAGCATTTGGTAAAGTATCTCTTCTCAGGTTTCCACTGAAAAAAGTATAGCTTTCATTACGGTAAATCAAAGTGATAATTTCTGCTAAATCTGAAGCATAACCCGTATAAGCCACAACATTAAAACCATTTTCAGATAAAAGGATTTTTGTTTTTAAGCCAACGCAATACACGTTTTTACTTTTAAGTTCTTCTGATTTTGGATTTGATAAAACGCTGTGAACGGCATTTTGACTTGTAAAAATCAGACTTTCGTTGAGGTTTTTAAGTTCGAAAGGTTTGTTTTCGGTTTTAATGAAATCGGCTTCGATTACTTCGATGCCAGCTTTTGTCAACTCTTGTTTTTGAAGAGGAGATAATATTTTCGTAGATAATATCTGAGTTGATTTTGCCATTATTTTTTCAGGGATTCTTTAATCTTCTGCATTAATTCTGTTCCGCCATTGTTTAAAATCTCCTGCGCAGAGTGAAAACCTAACTTTTTCCATTCTGAAATATCAACGGTTTTATTAATTTCCAATTTTTGCTTTCCGTCAATCGAAAGTAAAACACCTTGAAAATGTAAAGTATCTTCGTCTTCATTATATGTTACCAAAGCTCCAATTGGGGCAGTACATCCACCTTCCAGCGTTCTTAAAAACTGACGTTCGATATAAGTGCAGATTTCAGTTTCAATATCATTTAACTGCGAAAGCGCATCAAGCGTATAATTGTCATTTTCCATTGCTACAACAAGCATTGCTCCTTGTGCCGGCGCAGGAATCATCCAGTCTAAATTAATGTAGTTTTCTGGTTTTAAGTTAATTCGCTCTAAACCTGCAGCGGCAAAAACAGCTCCATCCCAATCATTGTCTTTTAGTTTTTGCATGCGTGTATTCACATTTCCACGTAAATCAACTACAGTATGATTTGGGTATTTGTTAAACCATTGCGCCTGACGACGTAAACTTCCAGTTGCAATAATACTTTGTTTATTATCAAAATCAGGATTTCCTTTATGAACCAAAATATCCAGAACATTTGCTCTTGGTAAAACTGCCGCCTGAACAATTCCTTTTGGCAAAGCCGTTGGAACATCTTTCATGGAATGCACCGCAATATCAATATCACCATTGATCATGGCAATGTCCAGCGTTTTAGTAAAAATTCCGGTAATACCGAGTTCGTAAAGCGGTTTGTCCAAAATAATATCACCTTGAGATTTAACAGCAACAATCGAAGTTTTATAACCTAAATCATTTAGTTTTTTCTCGACAGTATGTGCCTGCCAAAGTGCTAATTCGCTATCGCGCGTTCCAATTCTGATTGTTTTTTCAGCCATTTTTTATTTTTTTACCATTAAGATATTAAGGTAATTAAGCCTTTCTTTGTCAAAGAACATTAAACTTAACTTTTTTAATATCTTAATGGTTCAAATTTATTTAATCCATTAGTCTTGCGAAATGATCATTCACAAGTGGTTTCATTGATTTTGTAATGTTTGTTGTGTTGAAATTTATCAATAGTCCTTGAGGTCTTTGTAATAATTTCATGTATGTTAATAATTGTGCTTCGTGAATGGGCAATAAATTTTCTATTGCTTTTAATTCTACAACAACACAATCATTTACAAGTAAATCAATTCTTAAATCAGACTCTAATTCAAGGTCGTAATAATCTATTTTAACAACTAATTGTTGTTTAACATCATATCCGTTTTGTTCTAATTCGTATTTGAGGCATTGTTCATAAATGCTTTCTAAAAGTCCAGGTCCCAAAGCTTTATGCACTTTTATAGCAAAACCTGTAATTTCATAAGCTAATTGAGTAACCTCTTTTTTTGTCATAGAACTTTTTTATTTTTGACCTAATATATTAAGAAAGTTAAGTTTTGCTTTGTACATACGCAAAGCTTAATCTATCTTAAAAATTTAATGGTTTCTATTTCTGCATTTAATCTTAATTACCTTAATATCTTAATGGTAAAATTAAATTTAAGATGCTTTTATTTTGAAGACTTTCTCGATCCATTCGATGCTTTCATCAACCATGGTATCGTCGTCTTTTAAATGATTTGCAAAATGAGTAGTAATTTTTTGAATGATTCTGTTGCTGATGATTTCTGCTTGTGCTTCATTAAAATCAGCGATTTTTTTGCTTTGAAAATCTAATTCCGAAACTTTAATGGCGTTTAGTTTTTCTTTTAAAGCATTAATCGTTGGCGCAAATTTTCGGCCTTTCATCCAGATAACGAATTCTTCTTTGATTTCTTCGATAATTGCTTCAGCTGCCGGAATGTGTAATTTTCTGTTTTCCAAAGTTTCATCTGTCAACTGAGACAAATAATCCATGTGAATTAAAGTTACACCTTCTATTTCTTCTACATTTTCATGAACATTTTTCGGAATCGACAAATCCAAAATCAACAAAGGTTTTTTAAGATTTAAAATTGCTTTGTCAACCGTTGGGTTTTGCGCACCGGTTGCTACAACCACAACATCGGCATTTTGAAGTTCTAAGTGTAATTCAGAATAATCTTTAACAATCAGATTTAATTTTCCAGCCAGTTTCTCAGCTTTATCTTTAGTTCTGTTAATTAAAGTAATGTGTTCGTTTTTAGTATGTTTTACTAAATTCTCACAAGTGTTTCTTCCAATTTTTCCAGTTCCAAAAAGTAAAATGTTTTTGTTGCTGATATCTTCAACATTTTTAAGAATGTATTGTACCGATGCAAAAGAAACCGAAGTAGCACCAGAGCTGATCTCCGTTTCATTTTTAATTCTTTTGCTTGCCTGAATTACCGCATTCACCAATCTTTCCATAAAAGTATTGGCCAATCCCATTGATTTTGAATGAGCAAAACTGGTTTTAATTTGAGATATAATTTCAAAATCGCCCAGGATCTGACTATCTAATCCAGTTCCTACGCGAAACAAATGATTAATTGCTTCTTGATTTTTGTAAACGAAACCTACTTTTTGAAATGCATCAACAGAACCATTGCTGTTGTCGCAGATAAGTTTGATTAATTGAAATGGATGTTCTGCAAAACCGTAGATCTCGGTTCTGTTGCAGGTTGAAGTAACTAGTAAACTTTCTATTCCATCGTTTTTAGCTTGTTCCAATAAGCGAGTCTTCGCAACGGCATCCAAAGTAAACTGACCTCTGACCTCTGCATCAGCTTTTTTATAACTCAGACCAACTGAATAAAAATAAAGGTGTTTCGGTACATTATTGTTTTCCATAAATTCACTTTCATAAAGTGCAACAAAATTATTACTATACTGTTTATAAAAGTAACGCTGAAAGTACTTTTTGTATCGCTGCATGTTTTTTTGATTCTAAACGTCTCATTTTATTCAAAAAGAAGTACTTTTGTAGCAAAATCAACTTGTTTGAAATGATTTGTTTAGAGTCATTCTAAATAACATTTTGCTTTTCTTTTGATTTTAGTTTCAAAAAAATATCGCTATGAGTTCTCAAGAAGTTATAAAAATTGAAGACGACTTTACGCTGATCCGTTTTCAAAACGATGGTCCGGAGCCTTTTTATGCACAGCACGAAATAGGTACAGGCCTGATACAGTTTCACTTCGGGATAAAAGGCAATGCTAAATTTTTGTTCAATCAGGGCAATTATGCTTTAGAACTGAAAGAAGAAAAATCGCTGCTTTTATACAATCCGCAGAAAGAATTGCCTCTTAATTTAGAATTGGCACCTAACTCGTGGGTGATTTCGGTAATTGTTTCCATCAAAAAATTTCACGCGTTGTTTTCTGCCGAAGCCGATTATATTACTTTTTTAAGTCCTGATAATAAGGACAAAAAGTATTATAACGAAGGAAATATTAGTCCTTCAATGGCTATTGTCTTAAGTCAGCTGTTTCATTACAACCTTCATCCGTCCATAAAAAACCTTTATTATAAAGGAAAAGGATACGAATTACTGAGTTTGTATTTTAACAGAACCGAAGATCCAAATGCAGAACAATGTCCGTTTTTGATTGATGAAGACAACGTGCTGAAAATCAGAAAAGCCAAAGAAATTATCATCGCCAATATGGCTGAACCTCCGGGACTGCAGGAACTGGCAGATGAAATTGGTTTAAATTTGAAGAAACTAAAAATGGGTTTCAAACAAATTTACGGCGATACGGTTTATGGTTTTCTGTTTGATTACAAAATGGATTTCGCCCGAAAACTTTTAGACAGCGGTTCTTATAATGTAAATGAAGTTGGACTTAAAATTGGTTACAGCACCGGAAGTCACTTTATAGCAGCTTTTAAGAAAAAGTTTGCCACGACTCCTAAAAAATATTTAATGTCGATTAATGCGAATGTTTAAGTTTTTGCCACGAATTTCACGAATCAACACGAATTAATGATCTGCGAAAATCTGTTAAACCCGTTAAATCGGTGTGCCATTACACCAACAAATTGATTTTCGATATTCAACAATAAATAAAAAGTAATAATTATCATATTTACAAAAAGAAGCAAGTTCTACTTTTGACGAAATTTTTAAAAACAAATAAAAGCTTAAAGCCTAATGCTTAAAGCCTAAAGCAAAAAAATAATGAAAGGCGTATTATTAGTAAATCTAGGATCTCCCGATAGTCCAACAACAAAAGACGTAAAACCTTATTTAGATGAATTTTTAATGGATAAATACGTGATCGACGTTCCGTATTTATTGAGAGCATTATTAGTTCGCGGTATTATTTTAAGAAAAAGACCAGAAGAATCAGCGCATGCTTACGCGAAAATTTGGTGGGAAGAAGGTTCTCCATTAGTTGTGCTTTCAGAAAGAATGCAGAAAAAAGTGCAGCCTCTTGTAAACGTTCCAGTTTCTCTGGCAATGCGTTACGGAAGTATGACCATCGAAAAAGGACTTCAGGAATTGAGTGATAAAGGAGTTACAGATGTAATGCTTTTTCCTTTATATCCGCAATATGCAATGGCCTCGACTTTGACTATTTTAGTGAAAGCAGAGGAAATTCGCAAGAAGAAGTTTCCACACATGACTTTTACAGATGTTCCGGCATTTTACAATAAACCTGATTATATCAAGAATTTAGCAGATTCGATTCAAAAACATTTAGTTGGTTTTGAATATGATCACTTATTGTTTTCTTATCATGGAATTCCTGAGCGTCACATTCGCAAAACCGATGTTACAAAATCACATTGTAAAATTGACGGTTCTTGCTGCAACACGCCATCTCCGGCGCATGATTTCTGTTATCGTCATCAATGTTATGAAACAACAAGACAAGTCGTTAAATTATTAGGACTTCCAGAAGATAAGTACAGCCTGACATTTCAATCGCGTTTAGCGGGAGACAAATGGTTAGAACCTTATACAGATGTCGAAATTGATAATATGCCGGCAAAAGGAATCAAAAAATTAGCAGTTGTAACACCAGCTTTCGTTTCGGATTGTTTAGAGACTTTAGAAGAAATCGCGATGCGTGCCAAAGAAGATTTTGAGAAAAATGGAGGCGAAGAATTCCTGGCAGTTCCATGTTTAAATGACGACGACGAATGGTGTCAGACAGTGAGTAACTGGATTAACGATTGGGCTAAATAATATTTGTTTCAGGTTTAAAGTTTAAAGTTTTTCTCAAAGTTGATAACTTGAAACTTTAAACCTGAAACTTTAAACAAATAATAATGGAATATTACAATTATCTAAAATCACTGCATCTTATATTTGTAATCACTTGGTTTGCGGGTTTGTTTTATATTGTGCGTTTGTTTGTGTATCAAATAGAGGCAAATGAAAAACCATCTCCCGAAAAAGAAATTCTGCAGGCGCAATACAAAATAATGGCCTATCGTTTGTGGTACATTATTACATGGCCGTCGGCGGTTTTGGCGAGTATTTTTGCTTTTTGGATGCTGTTTTTTACAGATGCAGGACACATTTGGCTCACACAACCTTGGATGCATGTAAAATTATGTTTCGTTTTCCTTCTATATTTATATCACGGAAAATGCCATCAGATTTTCAAACAATTACAAAACGATGAGGTAAAATATTCCAATAATTTTATGCGTTTATGGAATGAAGGCGCAACGATTATTTTATTTGCCGTTGTCTTTTTAGTAGTTTTAAAAAGTGCCATCAACTGGATTTTCGGCGTAATCGGGATTATTTTATTCTCGGTTTTAATAATGCTGGGATTCCGTTTTTACAAACGAATTAGAGAAAAAAAATAAAAAGAGTTTTGCCACTAATTACACGAATTTTCCCGAATTTCTTTTTGTAATATTTGCCACAGATTAAATGGATTATGAGGATTAAAAAAATCATTTAAATCCTTTTAATCTGTGGCTAAAAAAATAATTAGTGTAAATTAGTGAAATTCGTGACGAAAAAACAAAAGGAACATGCTAAACATCAAAATGACAATGCTCTCACTTCGTACCAGGATTTTCCTGTCGATGATTGTATTGATTGTTGTGGCATCTTTTTTATTAGCTTCGATTTCAATTATTCAGTTTAAAACCGAAGCCAAAGAATATCATCAAGAACGTTTAGAACGAAAAGAAAATGCTGTAAAAGAACACATCAATTATGTGCTTTCTACAACGACTTATCCGCTAAAAACTCAAAACTTAGATTTAATCTTTAAAGATAAAATCCACGAGTTAGCACAGATTCACAAAATCGAAATAAACATTTACAGTCTTGACGGGAAACTTTTAAAATCTTCTAAAGAGTCTTTTGCCGTTGATAAAATTGCACCGCCAATTCCCGAATATATCTTGAAACTGGTTCGTTCTTCTATCGAAAAGCGTTTTGTGGACATTAAAACTATCGACGGAGTCAAAAACAGATCTTCATACAGTTTAATAAAAGACGAAAAATTCAAACCACTCGGAATTCTTAACCTTCCATATTTAGAAGACGATGGTTATTACGATAACGAGTTGAATACTTTCTTGATTCGCTTAAGTCAGGTTTATTCTTTTATGCTGATTGTGGCTTTTGCCTTGGCGTATTTCCTTTCGACCTATATCACAAAATCATTAAAAACTATTTCAGATCGTTTGGAAGAAACCAATTTGGATCAGAAAAACGAAAAAATTGTTTTAGAAGCCAACAGCAAAGAAGTCAACTTTCTGATAAAAGCGTATAACGGAATGGTTGACAAACTGGAAACCAGTGCGATTAAATTAGCGCAAAGCGAACGTGAGGAAGCTTGGCGCGAAATGGCGAAACAAGTTGCACACGAAATTAAAAATCCGCTTACGCCAATGCGATTAACGGTGCAGAGTTTCCAAAGAAAGTTTGATCCCAATGATCCTGATGTAAAGCAGAAAATGAATGATTACTCTGAAACCTTAATTCAGCAGATTGATACCATGACGGCGGTGGCTTCGGCATTTTCAAACTTTGCTTCTATGCCGGCACAGCAAAATGAAACCTTGAATGTTGTTGAGGTTGTGGAATTGGCTTTGGATATTTTCAACGAAGAATATATTTCTTTTGAAAGCGATGAAGAAGAAATTATTTCGAAAATGGATCGTACGCAATTGATTCGTGTTATTACCAATTTGGTTAAAAATGCGACACAGGCAATTCCGGAAAGTCAGTTTCAAAAATCAATTGTGGTTACCGTAAAAAGGCGAAATAACAATGTTGAAATTGCCGTAAAAGACAACGGAATCGGAATCCAGAAACAAGATATCGGCCGAATCTTCGAACCAAAATTTACTACCAAAACCAGTGGTATGGGACTCGGACTCGGAATTATCAAAAACATTATAGAAAATTACAAAGGAACAATTACCTTTGAATCAACTTACGGAAAAGGAACCACATTTAGGGTTTCTTTACCTATTACAAACTCTTAAATTCATCGTCATGAACTACGAAAATATATTAATTTCTATTGAGGAAAAAGTTGCCACAATCACTATAAACAGACCTACAAAACTGAATGCTTTAAACAAATCGACAATTAGCGATTTGAGCAATGCCATTAAGCTATTAGGGAAAAGTGACGATGTTCGCGTTATTATTTTAACCGGAAGCGGAGAAAAAGCTTTTGTAGCCGGAGCAGATATTTCAGAATTTGCAAACTATACAGTTGTTGAAGGCGCACAATTAGCAGCCGAAGGTCAGGAATTATTATTCGATTATATCGAAAACCTTAAAAAGCCAGTTATTGCAGCTGTTAATGGTTTTGCTTTAGGCGGAGGATTAGAACTGGCAATGGCGTGTCATTTTAGAATAGCTTCAGACAATGCAAAAATGGGATTGCCAGAAGTAACTTTAGGATTGATTCCGGGCTACGGTGGAACACAGCGTTTGCCACAATTAGTGGGGAAAGGCCGTGCAATGGAAATGATTATGACCGCAGCGATGATTTCTGCAGAAGAAGCAAAACAATACGGTTTAGTAAATCACGTAGTGCCGCAGGAAGAACTTTTATCGTTTACAAACGTAATTGCTCAAAAAATCATTAAAAACGCTCCGTTTGCGATTGCAAAAGCAATTAAAGCAATCAATGCTAATTTTGAAGATGGCAAAAACGGATTCGATACTGAAATAAAATCGTTCGGAAAATGTTTTGGAACGGAGGATTTTAAAGAAGGAACTTCAGCATTTTTAGAAAAACGTAAAGCTGAATTTACAGGAAAATAAGTTATTCCACAAAGTTGCGCAGAGATAGCACAGTCCCGATAGCTATCGGGACACAAAGAAAATTTATATAATCTTTGTGTAACTTTGCTAAATCTTTGCGCAAAATAATAGACAAGATTATAAAAACTTAGAATCTCAGGATCTCAGAACCTTAGCAACTTAAAAAAAATGTACGAACCAATATTTGCCCTTTTTTGTGAACGAGTTAAAGAAAGTATTCAAGCTGGAACTTTCGCAAAACTGACTTTGGCTAAAACTATGGGCGATACCGAAATCAAAAATATTTATTTCAGATTGGTTTTAAATGAAGACAATACTTTCTCGATTTCATTAACTACTCGCTATAAAACAGAAGAAATCGAAAGCATTCACACTTTAGATGAGGCTTTATTGGTTTTAGGTTCTTATATCAAAAAACCGTTTCTAACTGCACTTTTATTTACTACAGATAACGATGTTACTTTCAAAGTAAACAAAAAGAATGCAGGAAGTATTATCGAGCAGCCACCGACATTTAAAAATGCATCGCCGGTTATGCTGGAAATGGTTGAAAAGGGAATTGTTTAAATAATAATTTTTAGAAATAGATATCTGAGTTGTCAGGCTGAGCGAAGTCGAAGCCTCGTTTACTGAATCACTTTGCGGGCTTCGACTTCGCTCAGCCTGACAAAAGATAAAATCTTAGTGTATCTCTGCGAAACTTCTTCGCGAATCTCTGTGAAATAACTCGCTAAACCAGCTTCACAAACAAGTTAGAAGCAATTTTATTAGAAATAGACAATTCCTTCCCATCAACCTTAATTTTTACCGATAAATCGAAGGATTCTTTAGAAAGAAATTCAATTTTAGAACCCAAAGCGATTCCTTGTTTATCCAGATATTTTAAGAACTCTGAAGAAGTATCTTTTACGCCGACACAAACTCCGGTTTGATTTTCTGATAATTCAGAAAGCAGTTGTTTCTCAATTTTAATAATTCGGCCATTAGCATCCGGAATCGGGTCGCCATGCGGGTCTTCTGTAGGATTTCCAAGAAAATCATCCAAACGGTTAATCAATTGCTCAGATTTGATATGTTCTAACTGTTCCGCAATATCGTGAACTTCATCCCAGCTGAAGTTTAATTTCTCTACCAAAAAAACTTCCCATAAACGATGTTTTCTAACAATCATTTTAGCAGCCAGTTTTCCGTTTTCGGTTAGCGAAACACCTTGGTATTTTTTATAATTTACTAAATCTTTATCAGCCAGTTTTTTAAGCATATCCGTTACAGAAGAAGCTTTTGTTTCCATGATTTCTGCAATGGCATTCGTGCTAACTTCAGTTTCTAAAGCCGCCGTTAAGTGATATATAGATTTTAGATAATTTTCTTCTGAAAAGGTCATTCGGTTTTAGATTTTAGAGTGTTGATTTTAGATTTTAGATTGAGAGAAAACCTTTGTCACTTTGCACCTCTGAACCTTTGTCCCTCTAAAAAGAACTATTTTATTTAACAATCAGCAAAGGTATTGAAATTTTATGTCTCAATTTATCTACCGTTGTACCAAAAAGAATATCTTTTAATCCAGTGTGGCCGTGGGTTCCCATTACCAAAATATCGAAAATACCGCTGTTGATGATTTCCGGAATTATTTTGTTTGGTTTTCCAAAACCAAGCTCTGTTTCAATGTTAAATCCTTTTTCTGAAAGCATTTTTTTATACTCTAATAATAGTTTTTCATCAATTGTAGTTTCGTGATCATGAATGTGAATTCCATACATTAAGGCACCAACTGTTTCGACAACATGTATAAGAGTGTATTTTGCATCCATTCCGCCTAATTCGAAAGCATGATTAAGTGCAGCTTCATCGGCATGAGAAAAATCCACAGAAACAGCGATGTTTTTTACTTCCTGAGTTTTCTTTTGAGAAAAATGAAGTTTCAGGTTATGAGGCGAATGATTTATAGTTTTTGATTTGGCTTTAGCAATAAAAGGTTTAAAAACAATGTAAAGAAGTAAGCCTAAAAAAGCAAAAGCAAGCGGCACAACCGTAAGCCATAAAATTATTGGATGACTTGAACTTGCAAGCCACGATGTAATTTCATCATAAACCAACTTTGCATTTAATGAAACAATAATAGCTGCAATAATCCAGGAAACAACCTGAGTAGTTCTCGAAATATGAAAACCATTCATTTTTGATTTATCACTGACAAAATGAATCAGCGGAATAATCGCGAATCCTAATTGTAAACTCAAAATCACCTGACTTAGAATTAAAAGCTTTCCGGTTACACTTTCACCATAAACCCAAATAACGATTAAAGCAGGCACAATCGCAATTAAACGCGTTATGATTCGGCGAACCCACGGCTGAATACGCAAGTGCAAATAACCTTCCATCACAATTTGTCCGGCAAGTGTTCCGGTTACAGTTGAGCTTTGTCCCGCGGCAATTAAAGCAACTGCAAACAATATTGGAGCCCATTTCGTTCCTAATAATGGTTCCAGAAATGTGTGCGCATCCTGAATCTCGGCTACTTCAAACATTCCATTTTTGTGGAAAGTTGCGGCAGCAAGAATTAAAATCGCAGCATTTACAAAAAAAGCCAAATTCAAGGCAATTGTCGAATCTATAAAATTGTATTTTAAAGCCTGTTTGATTCCGGCTGGACTTCTATCGAATTTTCTGGTTTGAACCAAAGATGAGTGTAAGTAAAGGTTGTGAGGCATTACAGTTGCTCCAATAATTCCGATTGCGATATATAAAGCAGCTGAATTTGGAATAGAAGGAATAAGTCCGGCAAGGATTTTTGGAACTTCAGGTTCTGCAAAGATCATTTCGAAAATGAAAGAAAATCCAATAATGGCGACCAAAACAATAATAAAAGCTTCCATTTTACGAATTCCTTTATTGATTAAGAAGAGTAAAAGGAAAGTATCTAAAACGGTAATCAAAACGCCTTCAAAAAGTGGAATTCCGAATAAAAGATTAATTCCAATCGCCATTCCCAGAACTTCGGCTAAATCGCAGGCTGCAATTGCAATTTCGGCGAGAAAGTATAAAATGTAGTTGATGTATTTTGAATAGGTTTCTCTGGAAGCCTGCGCTAAATCGCGCTGCGTTACAATTCCAAGTCTTGCACTTAAACTCTGCAAAAGCAAAGCCATTAAGTTACTCATTAATAAAACCCAGACTAAAGTGTAGCCAAACTGGCTTCCACCGGCAATATCTGTGGCCCAGTTTCCGGGATCCATATAACCAACGCTTACTAAATATGCCGGGCCTAAAAAGGCTAATATTTTCCTGAAACCTGTTTTTTTATGTTCTGTAGCAACCGATTGGTTAACTTCTTCTAATGATTTAGTCATTTCTAATATATTGATTTACCAAATATATTGAAAAATTATATTCGCTCAACAATATTTTTAGACTTGTCTAAAACTTAAATGTTAGAATTCAAACATTTTGGACATAATCCCGAAAGGGTAAAGTTTATTTCGTTTACTTTATAATTATGAGGCATAATATAACTTGGCTTTACAGTTTCGAGACAAGTAATTTCATGGCAGTTCTCACAACTAAAATGAGCATGATTATGAATGTGTACTCTTTGATGTGAATGATTGCATTTTGCATATTTTACTGTTCCATCAAGATTCGAAATTTTATGAATAATATCGTCGTTAACCAAACGATCTAAAATTCTATAAATAGTAACGCGATCGCAGACATCGTTCAATTGTTTTTGAATTTCGGTGTGGGACAGTGCTGTTTTAGATTTCTCAAAAACCTCTAAAACGGCTGTCTTTGCTGTAGTGTTACGTGTAGCTTTCATTTTATTTTGAATTAAAAAATTTAACGCAACAATGTTGCAATTGATTTTAATGTGTATATTTGCAACAAAATTGCATTAAGCAAATGTACAAGAAATGAAGAAAACTACCTCATCCTTTTACGATATTTTAGGAATTTCGAGCGCGACGATCTGCCTGGTTCATTGTTTGATTTTTCCACTTTTAACAATCCTTCCTTTGGGCATAAGTCACAATCCAATTATCGATTTAGTATTTGCTTCGATAGGCTTATTTGCAATTCTCAAAATTACGAAAAAATCAAGTCTTTTGGTTTCGTCAATTTTGATTGTTTCAATGAGTTTAATCTGGATTAGTATTTTGACTGAAATCTTCTTAGAGATTCATCTGGACCTGATTTATTTTGGCGGAATCGGGATGATCATCGGGCATTTGATTAATTACAAATTACACAAAAAACAAAATCATTAAAAGTATTAGTTATGGAACAGAAGAATTTTGATGTGATTATCATTGGCGGAAGCTACAGCGGATTATCTGCTGCAATGAGTTTAGGACGTTCTCTTCGTCAGGTTTTGATTATTGACAGCGGTTTGCCTTGTAACCGACAAACGCCGCATTCGCATAATTTTATTACACAAGATGGTGAAAAGCCCGCAGTGATTTCGGCGAAAGCCAAATTACAAGTGGATCTCTATAAAACGGTTCATTTTTATAACGGACTAGCTGTAAAAGCGATCGGGAAAGAAAACGGATTTGAAGTTTCAACAGAATCTGGTGAAACTTTCAATTCAAGGAAAATCCTGTTTGCAACCGGAATTAAAGATCTGTTTCCCGAAATTAATGGTTTTGCTGACTGTTGGGGAATATCTGTTCTACATTGTCCGTATTGCCATGGTTATGAAGTTAAAAATGAAAAAACAGCCATAATTGCAAATGGTGAAATGGCATTTGATTTTGCAAAACTGATTTCGAACTGGACAAAAGATTTGAGATTATGTACGAACGGAAAATCAACTTTGACTTTAGAACAAACCGAAATACTTAAGAAACATGGAGTTCAAATTTTTGAAGAAGAAATAGATTCCTTTGAACACAAAGAAGGATATGTCAAAAACATTATCTTCAAAAATCAGGAAAAAGTTGAAGTCAAAGCCATTTATGCAAGACCACCATTTGAACAGCATTGTCCATTACCACAAGATTTGGGTTGTGACATAAACGAACAAGGTTTGCTAAAAGTTGATTTTATGCAAAAAACAAATATTGTCGGTATTTATGCGAGCGGAGATTGTACCACTCAAATGCGATCTGTGGCCATTGCGGTTTCAACAGGATCTTTCGCCGGAGCTGTAATTAATAAAGATCTTATTGACGAGGATTTTTAATTGATGCACCGAAAATTGCTCGCAAAGTCGCAAAGCCGCAAAGTTTTTATTGATGAAGCTTAAAAAGAAAAAAGCTTTGCGGCTTCGCGACTTTGCGCGATTAAAAAAATATATAATTGAACTTACGACTTTGTTTAAATAGAAATATAACATATTGACATATTAAAAGTTATAAATTTCTAAATTTAAAATCATTATTTGTCAAATTTAATTTTTAGTTTTGTCTAAAATTAATTTTACCACGATGAAAAATTCAATTTGGATATTGATATTATTTAACTTACACTTTTCTTTTGCTCAGGAAACCTCTAAAATCTCTGGTTTTATAACTGGCAACGGACAAAAATTACAAGCCGCGAATATTCAGTTATTAGGAACAAAACAAAAAACAGTTTCAGACAGTTTAGGTTATTATGTTTTTGAAAATGTTAGTATTGAAGAAGGAAAAATCCAGGCAACTTCGACTGGATTTAAACCCGTGACTCAAAGATTTTCAATTGTAAAAGGACAAAACCTCAATCTTGATATTGATTTAGAAGATAATGAAAACCAGCTTAACGAAGTAGTAGTTTCGGGAACCTTAAAACCAGTAAAACGTTTAGAAAGTGCTGTTCCGGTTGAGGTTTATTCACCGGTTTTCTTCAAAAAAAATCCAACACCAAGTATTTATGACGCACTTCAAAATATAAACGGCGTTCGGCCGCAGCTGAATTGCGGGGTTTGTAACACGGGCGATATTCATATTAACGGCCTCGAAGGTCCGTATACTTTGGTTTTAATTGACGGAATGCCAATTGTAAGCAGTCTTTCGACAGTTTATGGTTTATCCGGAATTCCGAATTCTTTGGTGGAACGAATAGAAATAGTAAAAGGCCCAGCTTCGTCTCTGTATGGAAGTGAGGCCGTTGGAGGTTTGATTAATATTATCACCAAAAATCCAACAAATGCCCCAATGTTTTCTGCGGATTATTTTACAACGACTTATTTTGAAAACAATCTTGATTTGGGAATGAAGTTTAATGTTGGACAGAAAGCAACTTCTCTTTTAGGAATTAATTATTTCAGCTATAATCAAGTTATTGATAAAGACAAGGATAATTTTACAGATGTAACGCTTTCTGATCGTATTTCGGTTTTTAATAAATGGAATTTTCATCGAAATAATAATCGTCTTTTTACGATTGCAGCACGCGGAATGTATGAAGATCGCTGGGGCGGAGACGTTCGATGGGAAAAAAAGTACAGAGGTGGCGACGAAATTTATGGTGAAAGCATTTATACCAAAAGAGCAGAATTAATAGGAAGTTATCAATTACCGTTTGAAGAGAAACTAATGCTTTCTTTTTCCGGAAACTTGCATTATCAGGACAGCCGTTACGGAACAACATCATTCATTGCGAATCAAAAAATTGGTTTCTTGCAATTGACCTGGGATAAAAAGATTGGCCGTAATGATTTACTTGCTGGAATTGCAAATCGATATTCGTATTATGACGACAATACTCCGGCAACAAAAGAGGCTGAAAGTACCTGGTTACCGGGAATTTTTGTTCAGGATGAAATTACGTTTTCGCCAAAGAGCCAAGTTTTGCTGGGAGCGCGCTATGATTATAACTCTATTCACGGTTCTATTTTTACACCCAGATTTGCGTATCGCTTTAAAGCAAATGATAATACAATTTTCAGATTAAACGCCGGAACGGGATTTCGGGTTGTGAATTTATTTACCGAAGATCACGCAGCACTTACTGGTTCACGAGAAGTTGTAATCAAAAATGATTTAAAACCGGAACAATCTGTAAACGTAAATTTGAATTATATTCAGAAAATAAACTTTAATAACGGAACTTTTATCGGAATTGAAACAACGGCTTTTTACACAAGATTCAGCAATAAAATCATTTCAGATTATGAAACAGACCCTAATAAAATCATTTATGACAATATCGATGGTTATGCTATCAGTCAGGGAATCAGTACCAATGTCGATGTCAATTTTACCAATGGTTTAAAGTTTATTTTGGGAGCAACGGTTTTAGACAATAAAAATGTTCAGGAAGGAATTTCTGAAAGACCTTTTTTAACTGAAAAATTCACAGGAACATGGAGTGTGTCTTATAAAATTGAACCTTGGAATTTACTGTTGGATTATACCGGAAATGTTTATAGTCCGATGAAATTGCCTTTACTGAACGAATATGATCCGAGAAATCCAAATTCGCCTTGGTACAGCATTCAGAATATTCAGTTTACATACACGGGCTGGAAGAATTTTGAACTTTACGGCGGTGTCAAAAATTTGCTGAACTTTACTCCAAAGCAGAATAATCCGTTTTTGATTTCGAGAACGAATGATCCTTTTGATAAAAATGTGCAATACGATGCGGCAGGAAAAGTACTGAGAACCCCAGATAACCCATACGGATTAACTTTTGATACAACGTATGTTTATGGGCAAAATCAGACTATTCGTGGTTTTTTTGGGTTGCGATATACTTTGAGGTAAATTTATGGGCGACAATAATGCAATTCATAATTAAACTGGACTGAAGTCCAGCTCTACAATATGAATCGAGCCTATGGCTCTTGAAGTTCCAACGGAACGAACTATGTTGTAGGGCTGGACTTCAGTCCAGTTTAATAATGCAAAAAAGAGATATAATCATTTTAATCTGCGTCATCTGTGGCCCAAAAAACAACAAAATGAAAAAGCTATTTTTCCTAATCTTCCTCTTCGGAATAACTTCAACAGGATTCTGCCAGTTAAAAAGCAACACTTTTGAAGAAGTAGATAGCTTGCAACAAATTCAAAAACGAAAAATCATCGTTTTCATCCATACCGATTGGTGCCAGTTTTGCCAGCGAATGAAAACTACAACTTTTAAAAACCAGGAAATTATCGAGAAACTAAACTCCAATTTCTATTTTATTGATTTGAATGCCGAAGAAAAACGAGATATTACTTTTAATAATCAGATATTTAAATACAAACCTTCAGGAAATAATGTGGGTGTTCATGAACTGGCTTTACAGCTTGGAACAATTAATAATCAAATTGTGTATCCGGTTTTATGCATTTTAAATGAGAAAAACGAGATTATACTGCAGTACAGCAATTATTTGAGTCCAAAGGATTTTAACCTTCTTTTAGAAAAACTGAAAGAATAAATTTTCTTATTTTTGAGAATGAATTCTTCGCAAATTAAACACTTCGATTACATTTTTACAGGAACCGGACTGGCATCTTTAATGACAGTTTATAAAATGGTTTTATCTGGAAAATTCCCTGATAAATCAATTTTGCTCTTAGATCAGGATTCGAAGAAAACAAATGACAGAACCTGGTGTTTTTGGGAAAAAGAAGATTCAATATGGAATCCGATTATCTCTAAAAAATGGGATTTGGCTTTATTTGCCAATGAAAACTTTAAACGAGATCTTCTATTAAAACCCTATACCTATAATAAAATCAACGGATTAGATTTTTATAATTTAATTTTCGAAACCATTTCAAATCAGCCGAATATTACTTTTGTAAATGAAAAAGTAACCGACATAAACGAACTCGAAACTCATGTTTTTGTTGGTACAGAACAAAACAGATATACCTGTAATTATTTATTCAACAGCATTTATACAAAGGCTTTCGCCGAAAGTCAACCGAAATATCCGGTTTTACAGCAGCATTTTGTGGGTTGGTTTGTAAAATCAGAATCAGAAGTTTTCAATCCTGAAGAAGTTATTTTCATGGATTTTTCGGTAGAACAAAAAGGAAATACAAGATTTATGTATGTCTTGCCAACTTCTAAAACTGAAGCTTTGGTTGAATATACTTTGTTTTCGGAGAAACTGCTTCCTACGGAAGAATATGAAAACGAAATTCAAATCTATTTGCAAAAACTGGGGATTCAGCATTATGAAATTATCGAAAAGGAGCAGGGAAGTATTCCAATGACTTCTTATCCATTTTGGAAAAAAAACACCAAAAGAGTTTTAAATATTGGAACTGCCGGCGGATGGACAAAAGCAAGTACAGGCTATACTTTCAAAAATTCCGATAAAAGATCTTCAGAATTAGTGAAATTTCTTTCTGATAATACTTCTCCCGAAACCACAGTATTACTCAGTATGAAAACATTTCATAAAAAAAGCCGATTCTGGTTTTATGATTTATTGCTTTTAGATATTCTGTATCGCCATAATGAATTAGGAAGTTCTATTTTTACTTCTTTATTCAAAAAAGGGAATCCACAATTGATTTTTAAATTCTTAGATGAAGAAACCAATTTATTTGAAGACCTTCAAGTCATTTTAAAATGTCCAAAATTGCCTTTTATAAAGGCATTGTTTCGAGCTTTATTCAGTTAAGGTAAAAACTCAGCGTACATCAGTCTAAATCTGTAAAATCTGCGGACCATCTTATTCTAATTTTTTTATCGTAATAAGTAGTGCATACTTTGAGAACTGTGATGTGAACGTATAAAAAATACCTTATTGTTCTGTTTTTATGACTTTTTGAAGCGATTCAAAAGATGCCCTGCCAATTAATTTTGTATTTGAAAAATTGAAGAGGATTATGGGAACTACAAAGAATTTAAAATTTGATATAGAAACAGAAGCAATAGGAAAAATCTGCAAGGCGCTTGGACATCCTACAAGAATTCAAATTATGACCCTTTTATGGAGAAAAGATAATAGAACTTGCGGTGAAATAGTTGATTTAATTCCTTTGGCACAATCCACAATATCAAAACATTTACTTGAATTAAAAAAAGCAAATCTGGTCGAGATAAAATATGAAGGTAAAAAAACGATATATTCTATAGAAGTTGATAATATAGAAGTTCTTAAAAGATTTGTAAGTAATTATCTTTCAACTATTGAGATTTCTGAACAGGATAAGGAAACGGTTTTGACAACAAAACGTAAAATGCGAGGCAGAAACAGACATTTAAAACAATATAATTATCAATTTCCTGAGAAAAAAGTAAAACAAGCAGCAGTTTAAATATTCTGAAATACAAGGCTTAGAATTTTATATCGAACTATAACAAAACTTTATACTTCAAATTAAGTAGTTGCGAGTAAACTTTGTAACTTTGCAGTTCAAAAGTAAAATTTAAAAGAATAAAAATATGTATCCAGAAGAAATGGTAAAACCAATGCAGGCTGAACTTACAGCTGCTGGGTTTCAAGATTTACATAGTGCCGAAGCTGTTGAAAATGCTATCAAAGCAGAAGGTACCACTTTAGTTGTTGTAAACTCTGTTTGCGGATGCGCTGCAAGAAATGCACGTCCGGGAGCAAAAATGAGTTTAGAAGGCGCTAAAAAACCAGATCACCTTATTACAGTTTTTGCTGGTGTTGACAAAGAAGCGGTTGATGCTGCAAGACAACACATGTTTCCTTTTCCTCCATCATCGCCATCTATGGCTTTGTTCAAAAACGGAGAATTGGTTCACATGTTAGAGCGTCACCACATCGAAGGTCGTCCAGCTGAAATGATTGCTGAAAACTTGCAAGATGCGTTTAACGAATTCTGCTAATTAAGGGGCTAAGATTCTGAGGTTTAGGCTCAAAGTAGAAAAGGTACATAGGTACAAAGATTTAAAAGAGGGGTGTTTCAATTTTGAAACACCCCTCTTTTAAATTTATATATTTCCTTGTTCCCTAGGAACATCTCGTTGGTAGAAAATTATATTGTTATCATTGTTTTACGTTCCGTAGAGACATTTGATTTTGGTATCGTTTTTATAATCTGATAATATCAAACGTCCCTACGGAACGAAAATATGGGCGATCGCTATTTTTTTCTACCGATGAAACATTCCTACGGAATGATAACTAGATATAAAAGAAAAAAACTTAGAATCTTAGCGTCTCAAATCTTAGCAACTTAAAAAAACCTTTGAACCTTTGCCACTCAGTACCTTTGAGCCTCAAAAAAACTAATTCCATCCTCCGCCAAGGGCTTTATATAATTGAACCATTGAACTTAATTGTTTTTGGGTTAATTGGGAAAGACTTAATTGCGCTTCAAACAAAGATCGCTGCGCATCCAGAACTTCTAAATACGAAACATAACCATTGTAATACCTCGCATTTGAAAGATCATAGTTTTTTTGTGCAGCAACAACCTGTCGGTTTCTGGCTGTCCATTCCTCTTTAAACATAGCCACATTTTGAAGGGAGTTTTCGACTTCGGCAATTGCAGTTAAATACGTTTTCTGGAAATTGAATTTTACTTCTTCCGCAATTTGTCGGTTGACATCAACGCGGCGTTTGTTTTTTCCGAAGTTAAAAATTGGACCGGTAACGCCTGCACCAACATTGTGCATATACGAACCATCGTTAAATAAATCTCCAACCATAATACTGGTAAAACCTGCAACGGCAGCAATATTAAATGACGGATAACGCAATGCCTGCGCAACACCAATTCTCTCATAAGCCGCTTTGTATAAATATTCCTGACGTTTTACATCAGGTCTGTTTTCTAATAAAGCTGACGGAACTGAAGTTGGAAAAGTCGTTAAAATCAACAATTCACTATTCGTTTTTCCACGCTGAATTGGCTGTGGAACTTGTCCGACTAAAATCGAAATCGAATTTTCCAGAGCCGTAATCTGTCTTTTGATTAACGGAATATTCGCTTCGGCAATTGCAACCTGCTGTTCAATTTGTACTTTATCCAATTCGGCAACATAACCGCTTATAAAACGTTCGTTAATAATGTCGTACGCCTTCTGTCTGGTTTCTAATGTATGTGTCGTAATTTCCAGTTGGTTATCAAAATCCCGCAATTCAAAATAAGAAATAGCTATAGTGCTCACAATATTTGACAGAATTACTTTTCGGGCTTCATCGGTTGCTAAAAGTTCATTTTGCAACGCTTTATTCTGATGACGGTATTTACCCCAGAAATCCAGTTCCCAAGACATATTGGCGAATGCCGATGAAGGCTGCATAAAAGTTTCGGCACTATTTACCTGACCGGAATATTGAAAAGCAGGAAATAAATCAGCTTTTGCGATTCCAAGATTAGCTTTTGCTTGTTCTAAACGTGCCAAAGCAATTTTAAGATCGTAATTGTTTTGAATTCCTTTTTCAATCAGACCAATTAAGACATCATCGTTAAATATCGATGACCATTTTATGGTGGTAACAGATTTTGTTGTGTCTCTGGTTTGATCGCCAAAACGAAAAGTATCTGCCTGAGGTTGTTCGGGTTTGACGTATTTTGGTCCAACCATGCATCCGTAAGGAAAAACAACCATCAAAAATAACACTGAAAGTATTTTTAGATTTTTCATTTTTCTTCCTCTTTAGGTTCATCGATTTCCTCCGGTTTTTTCTTTCCGAATGTTTCAATAAATACAAATAACACCGGAATCAGACAAACACCCAAAATGGTGGCGACCAACATTCCGCTAAAAACCGTCATTCCCATTACTTTTCTGGCTTGCGCTCCGGCTCCGCTTGCGGTTAACAACGGAACAACTCCCAAAATAAAAGCAAAAGCCGTCATTAAAATTGGTCGGAAACGTAATTTGGCAGCGTACAATGCGGCTTCTTTAGCGGGCATTCCTTTTTCATATTCTTCTTTGGCAAATTCTACAATCAGAATGGCATTTTTTGCAGCCAATCCAATCAGCATTACGAGACCAATTTGCGCAAAAACATTATTTACATAATCCGGACTTAATAAACGGCAGAGATATAATCCGAGAAATGCACCAAAAACGGCAAAAGGAGTTCCGAGTAAAACGCTGAAAGGTAATTTCCAGCTTTCGTATTGTGCGGCGAGAATTAAAAACACGAAAAATAACGCCATGATAAAAACCGTATTTCCTTTTCCTTCGGCTTGTTTTTCCTGATAACTCATATTGGCCCATTCGTAACCCATTCCGGCAGGCAGCACTTTCGCGGCGGTTTCTTGTAATGCTTTCATGGCTTCCGCCGAAGTAAATCCGGGTGCGGGAGTTCCTCCAATTTCTGCGGCACGATACAAGTTAAAACGTGTTGTAAATTCGGGTCCGCTTTCTTTTCGAATGGTCGCAATACTCGTAATCGGAATCATTTTATTATCCCGACTTCGAACAAATATTTTATTAATATCTTCTGGATTTACAGTAAAACTTGGATCGGCCTGAAGCAAAACAATATATTGCCGTCCGAATTTATTGAATTCATTGATGTATTGACCTCCTAAACTGGCACCAATGGCGAGATTGACATCCGATAAAGAAAGATTTAGTTCTGAAACCTTTTCCCGATCAATATCCAGACTAATCTGCGGAACATTTGGATTGAAGGTCGTTCGAATAGTTCCAATTTCAGGTCTTTTTTTAGCTTCGGCCATAAACCTTTGGGCATTTTGAAAAAGATACTGCGGTGTGTTTCCTTCTTTATCCTGTAGCATCATCGAGAATCCGGCGGCATTTCCAATTCCCGTAATCGGCGGAGGCCCAAAAGCAAAAACCGTAGCTTCAGGGATCCCAAAAACTACTTTTCCGTTGACTTCTTTTAAAATCTGAAAAAGATCTTGTTCACGTTCTTTCCATTCTTTTAAAGCAACAAAGAAAAATCCGTTATTGGTGGCAACCGAGTTTTTGATCAAACTGAATCCGGCAACAGAAGTATAATATTCAACACCTTGATTTTTAGATAAAATATGTTCTACTTTTTGAATGACTTTACTGGTTCTTTCTAAAGAAGAAGCGCCGGGAAGTTCAATATTCACAAACATATAACCCTGATCTTCTTCGGGAACGAAACCTCCCGGAATTTTTCCTCCCAAAAGAATAATGGCTCCAACTACAATTCCGATAAAAATTAAACTTCGGGCTGTTTTCTTGATTAAGAAACCTGAAAACCCTGTGTATTTATTGGTGAAATTTCCAAACTTAACATTAAACCATTTGAAGAATTTCCCGAGCCAGCCTTTTGCTTCCTGATTAGGTTTTAGTAATAATGAACATAAAGCCGGACTTAAAGTTAAAGCACTTAATGCAGAGAAAATCACGGAAATAGCAATTGTAATAGCAAATTGCTGATACAATCTTCCGGTAATTCCCGGAGTTAATGCAACCGGAATAAATACGGCAGTTAAAACAATCGCAATCGCAATTACTGGTCCCGAAACTTCACGCATCGCCTGATTTGTGGCTTCTCGCGGAGACATTCCCTGTTCTATGTGATGCATTACGGCTTCAACCACCACAATGGCATCGTCGACGACAATCCCAATGGCGAGAACTAATCCTAAAAGAGAAAGTACATTTATCGAAAATCCGAGTAACGGAAACAGCATGAATACCCCAATCAGGGAAACTGGAACGGTTAAAAGTGGAATTAAGGTTGCACGCCAGTTTTGCAGAAATATAAAAACTACCAGAATTACCAGAATAATGGCTTCCACTAAAGTATGCATGATTTCGTTAATTCCTTCAGAAATAGCTAAAGTCGTGTCTAACGAAACGGCATACTTTAAATCCTGAGGAAATCTTTTACTGAGTTGTTCAATCGTATTTTTTACATTTTCGGCAACTTCAAGAGCATTCGAACCCGGCATTTGTTTAATTCCGATAGTTCCTGCGGGATTTCCATTGAGCTTGGCAACCGATGCATAACTTTCGGTTCCGAGAGTTACTGTTCCAACATCTTTCAACCGAACTTGCTGATTGTTTATGTTTGATTTTAAAATGATGTTTTCAAAATCTTCTGGATTTACCAAACGATCTTTCAGCATTACGTTATACGTGAATTCATTGTTTTGGGTTGCTGGCGGAGCGCCAAATTTTCCTCCGGGTGCAATGGCATTTTGTTCCTGAATAGATCGAATAATATCGGGAACTGTTAAGTTGTATTTGGCCATGATATCGGGCTTGACCCAAATTCGCATGGCATAATTACTTCCTCCGTAAAGGGTAACTTCTCCAACACCTTTAATACGGGCGAGCGCATCTACAAGATTGATGCTCGCATAATTAGTCAAAAAGTTATTGTCGAAAGTTTTGTTGGGAGAATACAAAGACAAAATCAACATGGGCATTGATAATGACTTTTTGGTTGTAACTCCGGTTGTTTTTACATCGTTTGGGAGTTTGTTGGTCGCTTCGGCAACTCTGTTTTGAGTTAACATCGTAGCATTATCCAAATCTGTTCCCATATCAAAAGTGATCGAAAGCGTCATACTTCCGTCACCCGTATTGGTTGACTGCATGTAAAGCATATTTTCAACACCATTTACTTTTTGTTCAATGGGTGTTGCAACGGCTTGCTCCACATTTAGCGCATTGGCTCCGCGGTAACTCGTAGAAACCTGAACGAGAGGCGGGGCAATTTCGGGATATTGTGCAATGGGCGTTGACAGAATCGAAAGTCCTCCAATAAGAACTATAAATATGGAAAGTACGATTGCAACGATTGGTCGTCTTACAAAGAAATTATCCATAGCCTAATTGTTTAGAGATGATGCAATCTGCTTTTTATCTTTCTCGGCTACGTAGGGAACTGGAACGACTGTTGATCCAGGCTGAATAAACTGATTGCCAATAATAGCGACTTTTTCGTTGGGTTTTAAACCTTTAGTAATAATCCAATCGACTCCAATTTTCTGTCCAACTTCGACCATTCGGGTTTGAATCGTGTTTTTATCGTCAATAATAGAAACCTGGAATAATCCCTGAATTTCGGTTACGGCTTTTTGGGGAACTACAATCGCATCTTTTTGGGTTCGGAGTAAAACGCGGACTTTAGCAAATTGTCCGGATCGTAAAGTTCCGTCCGGATTTGGAAATTGTGCTTCAATAGTTACGGTTCCGGTTGTTGGGTCTATTTTGGTATCAGAGAAATTGAGAGTTCCTTTGTATGGATGTGTACTTCCGTCAGAAAGTATAAGTTGAAGATCGGTAATTCGTTCTCCGTCTTTGACTTGTTTTTGATATTGCAGATAATTTGATTCGCTGACAGTAAACTGAACTCTGACTTTTTCTAGTTTTGAAACGGTGTTTAATTTAGACTCATTTCCAATTTTGGTAATATAATCTCCTAATCGGGCATTCGAAAGACCAATAACACCGTCGATTGGAGATTTTATATTGGCATAGCTTCTTTCAATCTGCTGATTTTTTAAACTTGCCTGAACACTGGTGTAGTTTGATCGGGCTGCTTTTTCTTTGGCTACAGCCGCATCTAATTCTCTTTTACTAACAGCATTCATATCTGCCAGCGGCCGAATTCGTTTTAATTCTTCTTCGGCATTCACTAAATTACTTTGTGCAGCGGCAACCTGTCCTCTAACCTGATCGACTTTGGTGTCATATTCAAGTGGGTCAATGGTGTATAATAATTGCCCTTTTTTAACACGCTGACCTTCTTTAAAATGAATTCCGGTTAAAATTCCGTCAACTCTGGCGATTAATTCAATGTCTAAATCCCCAAAAGTCTGTCCGGCAAAATCTTTGTAAATGGGAACATCTTCACTCTTGACCGTTACAAAAGGCGCCTGCATGGGAGGAGGGGCTTTCGGTTTTTCTTTTTTACAAGAGATGAAAATTATTAAAAGTAAAAGAATTGGGAAGAGTGGTTTGGGTAGTTTTAAAGCATTCATAATCATAAATGTTAAAATTGTGCCTTATAAATTTAGTGAAATTTTTATAACGTATTGATAAGCAGTGTTTATTTTTTACTAACGCAATAAAGTTGCAAATACAAATTCGAAATGGTTACCTCCTAATGCAAAAAATGAAATGAACTTATATCACATATATGGTTTAAAACAGGGTTAGTTAATTGTTTTTTGAAATCGAAAAGAAAAACCTACCTTTGCGCCCGAATTCACTCAGAAAATAGAATTCGATATATAATTCTTAACTTAAAACTGTTTATAGCATGCAACTGTACAACACTTTGAGCGCAGAAGAAAGAGCAATCATGATCGATGATGCGGGTAAACAACGTCTTACGTTGTCTTTCTATGCGTATGCCAAAATTGAAGATCCCAAAAAATTTCGCGATGATTTATTTTTAGCCTGGAATAAGCTTGATGCTTTAGGCCGAATTTATGTTGCCAATGAAGGAATTAATGCTCAAATGAGTATTCCTGAAGAAAATTTGGAGGCTTTTAGAGCAACTCTTGAAGTTTATGATTTCATGAAAGGCATTCGTTTAAATGAAGCTGTAGAACATGATGACCATTCGTTTTTAAAATTGACTATTAAAGTGCGTCACAAAATCGTTGCCGACGGTTTGAATGATGATACTTTTGATGTAACTAATATTGGCGTTCACTTGAAAGCCAAAGAATTCAACGAGATTCTTGATGATCCAAATACTATTGTAGTTGATTTTAGAAATCATTACGAAAGTGAAGTTGGACATTTTAAAAATGCGATTACTCCAGATGTTGAAACGTTTAGAGAAAGTTTACCCATAATCAACGAACAGCTTCAAAACCACAAAGAAGATAAAAATCTGGTTATGTATTGTACCGGAGGAATTCGATGTGAAAAAGCTAGTGCTTATTTTAAACACCAAGGTTTCAAAAACGTATTTCAGTTAGAAGGCGGAATCATTAATTACGCCAAACAAATTGAAGCGGAAGGTTTAGAAAGCAAATTCATTGGTAAAAATTTTGTATTCGATAACCGTCTTGGCGAAAGAATCACAGATGATATTATTTCACAATGCCACCAATGCGGAAAACCTTGCGATAATCATACAAACTGCGAAAATGACGGTTGTCATTTATTGTTTATTCAATGTGATGAATGTAAAGCTGCAATGGAAAACTGCTGCTCTACAGAATGTTTGGAAATTATTCATATGCCTTTGGTTGACCAAGTTCGTTTAAGAACCGGAAAACAAGTTGGAAACAAAGTGTTTAGAAAAGGTAAATCTGAAAATTTAAAATTCAAACATTCAGGTGAGTTACCAAATACTGCATTGGCAGCAGCGGAAAAACCAGCCGATATTCGTCAAAAAGTAAAAGTGAAAAAAGTACTTCTTGGAAAAGCAGAACATTATTATGTAAAAGCGCAAGTGGGGCAATTTACTATTGAAAACCAAGAGTTAAACAGCGGTGATAAAATCTTAATTTCTGGTCCAACTACTGGTGAACAGGAATTGGTTTTAAACAAATTTATCGTTGATGGCGCAGAAACCCAATCTGCTAAAGTTGGTGATAAGGTTACTTTTGAGGTTCCTTTTCGTATTCGTTTGTCAGATAAGTTGTATAAAATAGTAAATTAGCATAAATTTTTATGCTAATTTATTTATGTCACAATCCTATACCAAATTATGGACTCATGCAATTTGGGCAACCAAAAATCGTCAGGAATTAATTGATTTTTCAATTGAGAAAACATTGTATGATTTTATTTGGCAAGAGCTGACTGAACTTGGATGTCCCGTTAGAATCATCAATGGTATGCCAGATCATGTGCATGTCTTATTTTTACAAAATCCACAAAAAACAGTTTCAGATATTGTTAAGCAAATTAAAGGAAGTTCTTCTCATTTTATGAATAGAGGAGAATTTATCCTTGAAAAATTTGCTTGGCAAACTGGTTTTGCGGCATTCTCTGTCAGCGAATCTCAGTTAGATGCTGCTTACAATTACATTAAAAATCAAAAAGCAACATCATCTTAAGAAAAATGGTCAAGATGAATTTGATGAATTTATAAAATTGCATGGGTTGGGTGATAAATGATTGCTAAACTTAACGGTGCGTTTTTTATGATTGGAATGGATAACAATACGTTCCCCGTGGTTGAAACCACGGGCTATATTGAAATACCATACGCAAAGAAAACATAGCCTGCGGTTTCAACCGCAGGGACGCAACGATATCCACAACGATAATATGTATTATTAGAATTTAGAATATTACCAATCAATACGTTCCCGTGGTAAAAACCGTGGGCTATCTTTGATAAAGATTGCGTAACGATTTACAAATAACTTTAAAATATAGACTATGATAAAAATCATAGAAATATAATCTATACCCACATTATTTTTGCCAATTGTTAGATGAATAGAATCGGAAAACATATCATTGGAATAATAAAATCAAAATGACACTTACTAACAAAATTGAACTCATGGCTCCCGCAGGGAGCTTTGAGTCACTTCAGGCTGCACTAGATAATGGTGCGGATTCTATTTATTTTGGAGTAGAACAACTCAACATGCGTGCGCGATCAACGGTGAATTTTACCATTGATGATTTAAAAGAAATAGCCAATCGCTGCGAAGCTAAAAACGTTCGAAGCTATCTTACTTTAAACACCATTATTTACGATCACGATTTATCAGTTGTAAAAACATTATTGAATAAAGCGAAAGAAGCAAACATTACGGCCGTAATTGCGTCTGACCAGGCTGTAATTGCCATGGCAAGATCAATAGGAATGGAAGTTCACATTTCAACACAGCTGAATGTAACCAATATCGAAACCATAAAATTTTACAGTTTATTTGCAGATACTATGGTTTTAAGCCGAGAGTTAAGCTTGCGTCAAGTAAGGAACATTACAGCTCAAATCGAAAAAGAACAGATAAAAGGCCCAAACGGAAATTTAGTCGAAATTGAAATTTTTGGTCACGGTGCTTTGTGTATGGCCGTTTCAGGAAAATGTTATTTGAGTCTGCACTCGCATAATTCATCGGCAAATCGTGGAGCATGCAAACAAAACTGCCGAAAAAAATATACTGTTATAGATCAGGAAACCGGTTTTGAAATTGAACTTGATAACGAATACATGATGTCGCCGAAAGATTTATGTACGCTGGATTTCTTAGATCAGGTTATAGATTCGGGAATTCAGGTTTTAAAAATTGAAGGACGCGGACGCGCGCCGGAATATGTGGCAACAGTTATCAAAACGTATCGCGAAGCTATTGATGCGTATTACGAAGGCACTTTTACAAAAGAAAAAATCGCAGTTTGGATGCAGGCTTTAGAAACCGTTTACAATCGCGGATTCTGGTCAGGATATTATCTGGGTCAGGAATTAGGCGAATGGAGCGATATTCCGGGATCTGTAGCAACACAGAAAAAGGTTTATGTTGGAAAAGGAACACATTATTTCCCAAAAGCCAATGTTGGTCAATTTAAAATTGAAGCTTACGATATTAAAATTGGAGATAAAATTTTGGTTACAGGCCCAAGTACAGGCGCTCAGGAAATGATTATCGACGAAATGTTTGTAAACGATTTAGAAGCTGAAAAAGCAACAAAAGGTGACGATTGTACTTTTAAACTTCCGTTCAGAATCAGAATGTCGGACAAATTATATAAAATTGTTGAGGCATAATGGTTATTGTTACTTTACAAAGAGATAAATGCATTGGCTGTAATTACTGTGTCGAAATGGATCCGATACATTTTCAGATGTCAAAAAAAGATGGAAAATCGGTTTTGATTCATTCTATAAATGCAAAAGGCTTTTTTACATTAAAGTCTCCTAATCATACAATTGTAGAAAGCTGCGAATTGGCGGCAAAAGCCTGTCCGGTTAAGATTATTACAGTCAAAGAAACTTAGGAAAATAGTATAGAAAAATTAAAACCCATATTTTGTTATTTACAAATATGGGTTTTTAAATATTTATTTCTCTTTAGAATTGCTTCACTGCAGAATTATTCTATTGTTACAGAAGGTTTAATTTGAATATAATCATGTTTGTTTTCGATCTCTTTGTCTAGAAAAATGATATAATTGCTTAAATAGTTCGAGAGATTACGATCTTCTATTATTTGCTTATCGGCATTATAAAATCGGGTTGAATGTATAAAGCTTTCTAAATCAAGTGATTTTTTAGATTTGAATCTGGGCCTGGTTTGCTCGTCAAATTCTTCAAAGAAAAAAGTCCCATTTTTAGAAGTCCCGCTGTCTTTTAATAAATACCGTTTAGGGTTAACTGCCGGATAAGATTCATAGATGTATTTATTATCTAATTTAAAAAAAAGAGTATCCTTTCTTTTATTCTCAATAATTTTCGAATCTTTCTGTATAGGATAATAAGAGATATATTCTAAACTTTTAGCCTGTATTAGTTGATTGCAATCATCAAAAAAAATCACATATTTATCAGTTAAAGAATCTTTTAATTTCCATTTGTCCACAATTTTATTAGATTTTCCGTCATGATAAAACTTTCTGTTTTCAATATAATCTTTTATGGAGATTATATTTTTGGGTTTAATGTTTTTTGCTGCAACAGAATCACCGCTAAAAAAAACATAACCATCTGTATTTGTCTGTCTAAACTGCATTTTTTCGAACGCCAGTTTCTTGTTGTAATTCTCATTTGACAGTTTTAATTCAATCGAGGGAGATACAGTGTAATACTTATCTACGCTAAAAAACAATGTATCCTTTTTATTATCATTAACTTGGGCTGTCAAACTAATGAAGGGAAGCACTGCGATAAATAATAAATATGTTTTCATGTTTGAATAATCAATCATTATCTTAAATATTGGTTTGCATAATTTTTTGTCTCAACCGTAATACAATTTTGACAAGCGTGCAAAGTTATTTCTAAATTTTTATTGAAGTAAGAATAACGTTTAAAAATTTATAAAATTGTAAGTTAAATATTTCAAAACAAAACAATCAAAGTACTATACGCAATTCAATTACAATATTTTTGCTTAATAATCAGTTGTTTAGTCTTTTAACACCCCTTTAGAATTAATGTATAAATAGCCAAATAAAAAAAATACTATCTTTACCGATCAAACGTTTATGAACTTAAGCTGCGCTTTAGCGGCACTACATATATAATTATGGCATGTACAAGTTGTTCAACCTCAGATGGTGGCGCACCAAAAGGTTGTAAAAATAATGGGACTTGCGGCACCGATAGCTGCAATAAATTGACGGTTTTTGACTGGCTTTCTAACATGAGCCCGTCTAATGGAGAGGCGATTTTTGATTGTGTTGAGGTTCGTTTTAAAAACGGCCGTAAGGAATTCTTTAGAAATTCGGAAAAATTAACTTTAAGTATTGGTGATATTGTAGCAACTGTTGCTTCACCAGGACACGATATAGGAATTGTTACTTTGACAGGCGAATTGGTTAAAATTCAAATGAAGAAAAAAGGAGTAAATCCGGAGAGTAACGAAGTTCCTAAAATTTATAGAAAAGCATCTCAAAAAGACATCGACATTTGGTCTGTAGCGCGTGATCGTGAAGAACCAATGAAAGTTCGCGCACGCGAATTAGCGATTCAGCACAAACTGGAAATGAAAATATCTGATATTGAATTTCAGGGAGACGGATCAAAAGCAACTTTTTACTACACCGCAAATGACAGAGTCGATTTTAGACTTTTAATTAAAGATTTCGCAAAAGAATTCAGTACCAGAGTAGAGATGAAACAAGTTGGTTTCCGTCAGGAAGCGGCTCGTTTAGGCGGAATTGGTTCTTGCGGAAGAGAACTTTGCTGTTCAACATGGCTTACAGATTTTAGAAGTGTAAATACGTCCGCTGCTCGTTATCAGCAATTATCACTAAATCCGCAGAAATTAGCCGGACAATGTGGTAAACTAAAATGCTGTTTGAACTATGAGTTAGATACTTACATGGACGCATTGAAAGATTTTCCGGATTACGATACTAAATTAGTGACGGAAAAAGGTGATGCTGTCTGCCAAAAACAAGATATTTTTAAAGGATTAATGTGGTTTGCCTACACCAATAATTTTGCAAACTGGCACGTTTTAAAAATTGATCAGGTAAAAGAAATTATTGCTGAAAACAAACAAAAAAATAAAGTTTCTTCGTTAGAAGATTTTGCAATCGAAGTTACTTCAGAGCCTGAAAAAGACTTTAATAACGCAATGGGTCAGGAAAGTTTAACCCGTTTCGATCAGCCAAAAAGAAAGAAAAAACCAAACCGCAAGAAAAAGCAAAATGCTGAAACGGCAGCTGTTGCGACACCTGAAAAACCAAAACAAGCACATAATCAAAATAATAAGCCTGCGGGAGGAAATCCAAATCCGAATCAGCAGCAGAACAAACAAAACAACCCAAATAAACCAAATCATAAGAACAAGCTGAATCCGAATAAAAACAATTCGAACAAGCCAGCTTCAAATGAAAATAAACCAGCTGAACCTAGAAAACCTATAATTATCACAAAAAATGAGAATAAAAAATAGTGTGATTCTTCTTTTGGCGGCGGTACTTCTTTTTTCGTGCGATAAAAAAAGAGTATTCGACGAGTACAAATCTGTTGGAAGTGCCTGGCACAAAGACAGTATTGTAACCTTTGACCTGCCAGTTTTAGATTCAACCAAAAAGTACAATTTGTTTGTAAATTTGAGAGATAACAACAATTATCCTTTCAATAATTTATTTTTAATTGTGGCTATTGAAACGCCAAGCGGTTTCACAAAAGTGGATACTTTAGAGTACCAAATGGCAAACCCGGACGGAACATTGATGGGAAATGGTTTTACTGATATCAAAGAAAGTAAGCTTTTTTACAAAGACAATGTAACGTTTAAAGGAAAATACAAAGTTCATATCAAACAAGCCGTTAGGGAATCAGGTAAAATTCCCGGAGTTGAGGCTTTAGAAGGTATTACAGACGTAGGTTTTAGAATAGAACAAAAAGATTAGAAAAATAGTTATGGCCGCTAAAAAAAACAATCAAACCAATACCGTAAAGGATATTAATTATTACAAAAAGAAATTCTGGAGAATTTTTGCCTATTCACTTTTAGGCGTTCTGGCTTTCTTTTTATTTGCCTCTTGGGGATTATTTGGCTCAATGCCTTCTTTTGAAGACCTAGAAAACCCGGATTCTAATTTGGCTACTGAGATTATTTCTTCAGATGGAGTTGTAATTGGTAAATATTTCAAAACCAACAGATCACAACTTAAATACTCTGATTTACCAAAAAGCTTAGTTGAAGCTTTAGTTGCTACCGAAGATGCTCGTTTTTACGAACATTCAGGAATTGACGGACGCGGAACTTTAAGAGCTGTTTCTAGTTTAGGAACAAATGGTGGAGCGAGTACATTAACACAACAGCTTGCAAAACAATTATTTCACGGAGAAGGTTCAAAATTTCTTCCTTTTAGAATTGTACAAAAAATAAAAGAATGGATTATTGCCATTCGTCTGGAAAGACAATATACCAAGAACGAAATTCTTGCAATGTACTGTAACGTATATGATTTTGGAAATTATTCTGTTGGAGTAAGTTCTGCAGCACAGACTTATTTCTCAAAAGATCCAAAAGATTTAACAATGGACGAATCAGCTATTTTAGTTGGAATGTTCAAAAACTCAGGATTATACAATCCGGTTAGAAATCCCGAAGGAGTAAAAAACCGTCGTAATGTTGTGCTTTCGCAGATGGCAAAAGCAAAAATGATTACAGAAGCTGAAAAAGAAAGATTACAGGCTTTACCAATTGCATTAAAATTCAAACTGGAAAGCCACCGTGAAGGAACAGCTACTTATTTTAGAGAATATCTTCGTGATTACATGAAAAAATGGGTAACTGAAAATAAAAAACCAGACGGTTCTGATTACGATATTTACAAAGATGGTTTGAAAATTTACACAACCATCGATTCGAGAATGCAGTCTTATGCAGAAGAAGCAGTTTCTGAACACATGAAAAATTTACAGCAGCAATTTTTTATTGAAATGAAAACCAATAAAAATGCGCCTTTCGTAAATATTACACAAGCTGAGACAGAAAGAATTATGATGCAGGCCATGAAAAATTCTGACCGTTGGGCTCAAATGAAAGATGCTGATAAAAGCGAAGATGATATTATTGCTTCTTTTAAAGTAAAAACAAGAATGCGTGTATTTACATGGAAAGGCGAGCGTGATACTATCATGACGCCATTAGATTCTATTCGTTATTACAAACACTTCTTGCAATCAGGATTAATGGCAATGGAACCTCAAACAGGTAACATTAAAGCCTGGGTTGGAGGAATTAATTACAAATATTTCCAATACGATCACGTAGGTCAGGGAGCAAGACAAGTAGGTTCTACATTCAAACCTTTCGTTTATGCAACTGCGATCGAAGAGTTAAATATGTCTCCTTGCGACTCTATTCTTGATGGACCATTTATGATTCATAAAGGACGCCACCACGTAACAGAAGACTGGGAACCAAGAAACTCTGACAACAGATACCGCGGAATGGTAACTTTAAAACAAGGTTTAGCAAATTCTATAAATACCGTTTCTGCAAAATTAATTGACAGAACTGGCCCAGAAGCCGTTGTTGACTTGACTAGAAAATTAGGTGTAAAAACTGAAATTCCGGTACAACCTTCAATCGCATTAGGAGCAGTAGATATTACAGTTGAAGATATGGTTGCTGCATACAGCACATTTGCAAACCAGGGAGTTTATGTAAAACCTCAGTTTTTAAGCCGAATTGAAAATAAAAGCGGTGAGGTTATTTACGAACCAATTCCGGAATCTCACGACGTTTTAAATAAAGATATTGCCTTTGCCGTAATCAAATTATTAGAAGGTGTAACCGAAACTGGTTCTGGAGCACGTTTACGTACACAGGGCGGTGGAAGCGGAGATAACCGTTGGACAGGATATCCATACATGTTCAAAAACCCAATTGCTGGTAAAACAGGAACAACACAAAACCAGTCAGACGGTTGGTTTATGGGAATGGTTCCAAATTTAGTTACCGGAGTTTGGGTAGGATGTGAAGATCGTTCGGCACGTTTCAAAAGCTTAACTTATGGACAAGGTGCAACTGCAGCGTTGCCAGTTTGGGCTTATTTCATGAAACTTTGTTATAAAGATGAAAACCTTCAAATCTCGAAATCAGAATTTGAACGTCCGGCAAATCTTTCTATAAAAGTAGATTGTTACCAAAGACCAGCTGTTGTAAAAGACACAACGCAGACAGAACAAAATACAGACGAATTTGAACTATAATTTAAGTTCGGTTTTTTAAATAATAAATCCTCTTGTGATCTTCTAAGTATGGAAGAATACAAGAGGATTTTTTTTAGAATACAATCGGTTTTATTTTCAAGCAATTAAAAAACATATTGTTTATACTCCGTTAGGAGTTAAATATCGGTAGCGAGTAATAGTGACAAAACTTTGAAGATGTCCCGTAGGGACTACATCTTTTAAGATTCTTGATGAACTTGATATATAGTCCCTACGGGACAAAAAATATTACTATTAATAAATTTTCTACCAATATTTAATCTCTACGAGATATGTTTCTATGTGTTAGAATTAAATAACTATTTTTAAATTTTATTTTTTACGAAATCGTTATAATTCAATCTAAAAATCTTATTTTTATCAAAAATATACGGTAATAAAGACAGTTTGTTATGATAACAAAAAAAGTTAAGAATGTTCAGGATGCTATTGCAGGAATTGAAACCGGAATGACAGTTATGTTTGGTGGATTTGGTTTATGCGGAATTCCGGAAAATACAATTGCAGCATTGGTAAACACTCAAATTTCAGATTTAACTTGTATTTCAAATAATGCAGGTGTAGATGATTTTGGTTTAGGACTGCTTTTGCAAAAGAAACAGATCAAAAAAATGATTTCCTCTTATGTAGGTGAAAATGCCGAGTTTGAACGCCAGATGCTCTCGGGAGAATTGGAGGTTGAATTAACGCCGCAGGGAACTTTAGCAGAAAGATGCCGCGCCGCTCAAGCCGGAATTCCTGCCTTTTTTACTCCAGCCGGTTACGGAACTGAAGTTGCAGAAGGAAAAGAAGTCCGCGAATTCAACGGAAAAATGCACATTATGGAAGAAGCTTTCAAAGCGGACTTTGCCATTGTAAAAGCATGGAAAGGTGACGAAGCCGGAAACCTAATTTTTAAAGGAACAGCCAGAAACTTTAATGCTTGTATGGCTGGTGCCGGAAAAATCACGATTGCTGAGGTTGAAGAACTGGTTCCCGTTGGCACTTTAGATCCAAATCAAATTCATATTCCGGGAATTATGGTACAGCGTATCTTTCAGGGAGAAAAATTTGAAAAGAGAATTGAGCAGCGCACCGTAAGACAGAGAGCGTAATTAGATAATGAGATAATTTGTCGATTAGATAATTATAAACATTATCTAATTATCAAATTTTCTAATTAACACATTCAAGACATGTTAACAAAAGAAGATATAGCGAAGAGAATCGCAAAAGAAGTTAAAGACCGATATTTTGTAAACCTTGGAATTGGAATTCCAACTTTGGTTGCCAATTATGTTCGGGAAGATATTGCTGTTGAATTTCAAAGTGAAAACGGAGTTTTGGGAATGGGACCTTTTCCATTTGCAGGAGAAGAAGATGCCGATATTATCAATGCAGGAAAACAAACCATTACAACATTGCCTGGAGCTAGTTTTTTTGATTCGGCTTTTAGTTTTGGAATGATCCGAAGCCAAAAAGTAGATTTAACTATTTTAGGCGCGATGGAAGTTTCTGAAAATGGAGATATTGCCAACTGGAAGATTCCGGGAAAAATGGTAAAAGGAATGGGAGGTGCAATGGATTTAGTGGCTTCCGCCGAAAACATAATTGTTGCGATGATGCACGTGAACAAAGCGGGAGAATCTAAAATCTTAAAAAAATGTACTTTGCCACTAACTGGTGTAGGATGCGTTAAAAAGATTGTAACAGAGCTTGCAGTTCTCGAAGTAACGGAAAAGGGTTTTAAGCTCTTAGAACGAGCGCCAGGTGTTTCTGTCGAGCACATTATCGCTTCAACCGAAGCAGATTTGATAATTGAAGGCGAAATTCCCGAAATGGATATCTGATTTTAATCTTCCAATTAATTTATATAAAAGAGAATCTTCATTTTTGAAGATTCTCTTTTTTTATTTTTAAGATGAAATAACAAGTAATCTTTTTATTTAGATTTGCTATGAACTAAAAAAAAAACACATTTGGAAAAGTTTGAAATAGATATTAAATGGGGAAGCTATTTTTTTATAGCAAATATGACCATTTCGATTATAATAGTGTTGTTAATGTTTTTAATTAATAATTACAGTTTAATATATTTATATGATGCTCTTATTCCAGTTTTTATAATTCAGCTGATTTATTTTACTATTAAAGCTGCCAGAGAAAACAATCAATATCATTTAAGTAAAGGTCTTCGAAAGATTTTTGTATTCGTTAGACTTTTGGTTTTCTATTACTTATTGGCTATGTTTCCAAATACAACAACAAACGATTCAAATAGTTCGATTTTCTTTTTATTTCTTCCTTATAGAAAAAAAGATATTTCAGAATTAGTTGAACATTATTCAGATGAAGATGACGAAATTACCTTGAAAGAGTTTATGGTTAGATTAAAAAGAAAATTTTCCAGAGCATAACCATTTGTTCATATAAAGAATAAAAAAACCGCCTTTTGGGCGGTTTTTTTATTTCTATTTTGATCTATTTAAAGTCTTTTGTCTGTATTTCAGTATATTAAAAATAATTTATATATTAATTTTCGCACATATTTGCTGCTTAATTCTTATACTTTGTTATATAAAAGTTAAATTTACGTAAAAAATGTTGCATTTTATCGATTAACGGCAAATTTCATCGATTATCTAACAAAATTAAAATACTTTTATCTCAAATTTAAGTATTTACTTACTTTAATTGATTTCAAAAATTATTTTTAACCAAACTAAAACCCCCACTTATTATGAAAAAAAAATTACCAAAGATTATTGTGACCGCAATTGTTCTTAGTTTTTCTTTTTCTGCCTTTGCACAAGTCCAAAAAGATGACAAACGTGTAGAGGAGAAAAGCGTTTCAGAAAACGGACAGCCCAACTTAATTAAGTTTAATGAACTTTCAAGTTATAAGAGTTCTGAATCACAAAAGGTTTTTAAAGAACAATTAGGTTTAAAAGATTCTCAATCCTTCACAAAAATTAAAACAGAATCGGATAAACAAGGTTACACACATGAAAAATTTCAATTGTATGAACAAGGAATTAAAGTAGAATTTGCCAATTATACTTTACATTCAAAAGATGGAAAATTAGTTTCGATGAACGGTGAATTTTATAACATCGAAAACGTGAAACTAGCTCCGTCACTTTCTGCACAAGATGCATTTAATAAAGCACTGGGTTATACCCGCGCAACCGAATACCTTTGGGACAAACCACAAGATGCCCGCGAGCTGGGTTATGAAAAACCAAAAGGAGAATTGGTTCTGCTTCCAGACATGGAACAGCAAGGTCAAAAAAGAGGAAGCGACAAAGTTCGTTTAGCTTATAAATTTGACATTTATGCGACAAAACCATTAAGCCGCGGTGATCTTTACATTGATGCCGAAACTGGAAAAGCATTGTTTTATAATGCTACTATAAAACACTTGAACGATAATGTTCACGGAAGTAAAACTTCAGATGTAGCTAAAAAGAATGAAACAGCTTCAAAAATGGCATTCGTTGCAGCAAATGCAGCAACACGTTACAGCGGAACGCAGACCATTCAAACTACATTAAGCGGATCATCTTATATTTTATCAGATACATCTCGTGGTTTAGGAATCCAAACATATAATTCTGCAAGAACTGCGACTTATCCAACAACAAATTTCACCGATGCAGATAATAACTGGATAGAATATAACAACACCAACAAAGACAATGGAGCACTTGATGCACATTGGGGAGCTGAAATGACATATGATTATTGGTCAGCTGTTCATGGAAGAAACAGTTTTGACAATGCTGGCGCAAAAATTAAAAGCTACGTGCATTATAATTTAATTGCTGCTGGATATTCAAGTAATAATAATGCTTTCTGGAATGGAAGCGTTATGACTTACGGCGATGGAAGCGGTACCGGAGGATTTGATATTTTAACTTCACTTGACGTTGCTGGACACGAAATTGGTCACGCGGTATGTACTTACACAGCAAACTTAGCGTACCAAAAAGAATCAGGAGCAATGAACGAAGCTTTCTCTGATATTTGGGCAGCTTGTATTGAATACCATTCAGCACCAACAAAATCAATCTGGCTGGTTGGTGAAGATATTGAAAGAAGAAGCGGACACGTTGCTTTACGTTCTATGAGTGATCCAAATGCTGAAGGACAGCCGGATACTTATGGAGGAACATATTGGGTAAACGTAAACTGTACACCAACAAACAATAACGACCAATGTGGAGTACACACAAATTCTGGAGTTTTAAACCATTGGTTTTACATTCTATCTGTAGGTAAATCAGGAACAAATGATCTTGGAAACGCTTACAATGTAACGGGAATCACTCTTGATAAAGCAGAAAAAATTGCTTTTCGTTTAGAAGATTTCTATTTGGGAGCAAACTCAACTTATGCTAATGCAAGAACTTACGGAATACAATCGGCTATTGATTTATACGGAGCTGGTTCTGCAGAAGTTATTGCAACAACAAATGCGTTTTACGCAGTAGGAGTTGGAGCCGCATATTCTGGAGGAGGTTCTGATACAATTGCACCATCTGCACCAACTAGTTTAGCTGCTTCTGGAACAACAGGAACTACTACAAACTTAACTTGGACAGCTTCTACAGACAATGTTGCCGTTACAGGATATGATATTTACCAGGGAGCAACACTTAAAGGTTCTTCAACTACAACTTCATATACAGTAACTGGATTAACTCCTTCAACAGCTTATACTTTTAGCGTAAAAGCTAAAGATGCTGCGGGAAATATTTCTGCAGCGAGTAATACAGTAAACGTAACAACTACAACAACTTCTGTATCATATTGTTCATCTCAAGGAAACGACGCAACTGATGAAAGAATTGGTAAAGTTGTTTTTGGAACGATTAATAATACTTCTACAGCAACAACAGGTTACGAAAACTTTACTGCTATTTCTACAAATGCAGCTAGAGGAAGTGCCTATACTATAACAATTACACCAACATGGACATCGACTGTTTATAATGAAGGATACGGAGTATTCATCGATTATAACCAAGATGGTGATTTCTCAGATTCTGGAGAAACGGTGTGGACAAAAACAGCATCAAAAACAACTCCGGTAACAGCAACAATCACAATTCCTGCTACAGCAGCTTTAGGAACAACAAGATTAAGAGTTTCTCTGAAATACAACGGAGTTCCAACGGCTTGTGAAAGTTTCTCTTACGGACAAGTTGAAGATTACTCTATAAACATTACAGCTTCTGGAACAGTTGCAGAAGAAATCACAGCAGGATTAGTTGAAACTGCTGCACCAGCTGGTTTTGCAGTATATCCAAATCCGGTTGAAAGCGAATTAAATGTTTCAATTTCAGAAGAAAATGGATATTCATATAAAATCTTAAATACATTAGGACAGCAGCTTGGTTCAGGTCAAGTTGCCGGAGCAATTGATGTAAGTAAATTAAGCACAGGAATTTATCTTATCGAATTAAATAATGGAGATAAGAAAATCGTGAAGAAATTTGCTAAAAAATAAAAACCCGAATTAGTAGATAAAAGGCCTCGCATTTTGCGGGGCTTTTTTCTTTTTTTAACGCAAAGGGCGCTAAGGTTTTTCGCAAAGTTCGCGGAGTTTTTTTAATCTCGCAAAGTCGCAGAGTCGCAGAGTTTATTGTTTAGATTCAATAGCGTCCAGCTTTAGCTGGATGTAAAGTAAGCAAAGTAAAAGGGCTTTAGCCAAACAGTAATTTGTTTGGCTAAAGCCCTTTTGTGTAATCTTATCCTTCCTCCAGCTAAAGCAGGAGGCAATTAATAAAAACTTTGCGACTCTGCCACTTTGCGAGATTCTTTCATTCAGAAATAAAAATCCCTGCGAACTTTGCGAAAAACCTTTGCGTTCTCTGCGTTAAAATTCTATAAACTAAAACTCATTCTTCCGAAGTAATAAGCCCCAGTAGTTCCCATTTGAACCGGTGCATATTTAAACACTCCGAAATAACTGTTCTCATAGATTTGTTTATCCGGGAAAACATCAAATAAGTTATTAGCACCCAAAGCAAACTGAAGTTTTGGCGTTATTTTATAAGCAATTGTCAAATCCGTAACCACTTTTCCATTGTGTCTTTGGATTCCGCCGAAAGGAAAACCATCACGAACAACTTCACCAAAATAGGTGTTTCTCAATAAAAAGTTCCATTTGTCGATATTGTAATTTACAGCAAAAGTTCCTTTATGTTTAGGTGTATTCGATTCAATCAAACTTCTTTCCTGTGGTCCGTAATACACATCTTCCTGACCAATAAATATCGACGGAATATTGTTCAATTGATTATCAACCTGGTTGTTGTTGTAATTATACAATAACGAAAGATTCAATTTACCACGTCCCGCATTTAAATCATAATCGATAACAACATCAATACCGTTTGTAGTAGTATTAATTGCATTTGTAAAGAAACGACCCGTTTGCGCACCATATTGAGCAAACAAATTACGAAGTTCCGGCACAGGTTCTCCATAAGCATCATTTCCTAAATTTCCAGTTAGGATAATTCTGTTATCAATTCTGATATGATAATAATCAGCTGTAATATGCAATTGTTTTGTTGGAGAAAAAACAACTCCGAAACTATAGTTTCTGGAAGTCTCTTCTTTCAATTTCGGAATTCCAAGCTGTTTAGCCACATCGCTGTCATTTCTAAAAATACCCGAATTTAAAAGCTCTCCGTCGACAACATCTGTTGCGATATTATTGAAATATTGCTGATGCAAAGAAGGCGCTCTAAAACCAGAACTAATTGCTCCACGAACAAAAAGATTATCCAGAATTTTATATCTCAAAGATAATTTTCCATTAATCGTATTTCCAAAATCAGTATAATCTTCATAACGACCAGCAATTCCAACTAAGAATTTATCTGTAATATCTGCTTCAACATCAGCATAAACGCCAACACTGTTTCTGTCTTCGTTCACTTCATTCAAAGGAGAAAACCCAGGAAAAGATTGTGCGCCGCCGTTGATGTAAGAAGCTTCTTCGCCGGGAACAATTTTGTATTTTTCATATCGGTATTCAGCACCAAAAGCAACATTCAATCCGCTGAAAATATCTTTATACAATCTTGAAATATCCGCATTTACCGTATTTTGAAGAAAAGAATGATTTCCCGCTTTAAATTCTGTCGGGCTTGCATCGCCTAAAGAAAAGTTGTTTGTGTTTGAAACATCATAAACAAATTTGTTTTCTCCGATAGTATTGCTCAAATCCAGTTTCCATTCGCCAAACTTAAATTTGAAACCAAAAGAAGATGAAAGATCTGTTACAACTGAGTTCAATTCGGGCTGAAAACCAAATGGAAAAATTGAAGCCACAACACTTTCGGTTTCACTTGGTAAACGTCTAAAACCGTAACCCGTTCCTTTCCTGTGGCTCACACCTCCAGAAGCATAAAACTCAATTTGATCGTTTAACGGAATGGAAGCATTAAAGAAACCTTGGATGTTCTGGATTTTTGCATCACCAATCTGGAAATTGAAATCATCACGTTTTAAACCATTTTTAGCTAATAAATTATCATCAATTTGACGGGATTGAGCCGGATCATCTGCATATTCATAAGCAAAGAAGTTTCCCTGTGCCGATTGATCAAAAATAATAAGATTATGATTTTGAGAACGATTCGTTTTTTGACGGTCATTAAATTCACCTGTAAAGTTTATAAAACCGCCTTTGTTTCCAATTTTAGTTCCGTAATTCAGGTTTAAATTAGTAGTTTGTCCGTCATCTCTCGATGTTGAGCCATAAGTAGCATTTGCTTCTAAACCCGCATTATCTTTTAAAACTAAATTTATTACTCCCGCAATAGCGTCAGATCCATATTGTGCTGCCGCTCCATCACGTAAAACTTCAATTCGTTTAATTGCCGAAGCAGGAATCGCACTCAAATCTGTACCAACAGAACCGTTTCCAACCGTATTTTGATAGTTTACCAATGAAGTTGTATGTCTTCTTTTTCCATTAATTAAAACCAAAACCTGATCTGGGCCCAAACCTCTTAAAGATGCCGGATCAATATGTTCCGTTCCATCTGCAGAAGATTGTCTGTTTGAATTAAAAGACGGAATCAAATACGTTAAAATATCATTTGTTGTAGTCTGCGGCGTTGTATTTCTGATTTTTGCCAAATTCACAACGTCAACAGGAACCGCTGTTTCCAATTTGCTTTTCTTTGGGTTTCTGCTTCCAACTACCACAATTTCATCTAAACTATTATTTTCTAAAACCAGCTGAATATCTACAAAATGATCTTTTGCCACAATTTCTCTGGTTTGATAGCCAAATAGCGATACAATAAGTGTTGGATTATTTACTGCAGATGATATCTTGAATTTCCCTAACGCATCACTTGTCGTACTCGTTTTAGAACCTTTTACAAGAATCGTAGCAAATTCTAACGGAATTCCCGTTTCTGTTGTAATAGTTCCGCTGATTTCGTGATTTTGGGCAAAAAACAAACTGCTCGATAAAGTGAGAATGAGTGTTATAATAAGTTTTAGTTTTTTTCTCATAATAAATGGTTTTGAAATAAAAGAAAGGCAAAAAATAAATTACCTACTACTTATATAGGATAAAGAATAAAATGCAAATGTAATTGTAAAAAACTAAAATCAATTTATATAATCTTGTTTTTTCTAAGATATGCATGTCAATTTTTAGTTTTAATGAAATATCTTTGCATAAATTTAAAAAGAGAAAAAATGAAATTAAGAGTATTACTTTTTTTGCTTGCTATAACATTTAATGGTTTTTCGCAAAATAATGTATTGGTTTTTCAATCAGATTTTGGTTTGAAAGATGGAGCAGTTTCTGCCATGAAAGGTGTTGCAATGGGTGTTTCGACCGATTTGAAAATATTTGATTTAACGCACGAAATTCCGGCTTTTAATATTTGGGAAGCAGCATATCGTTTATCGCAGACAGCTCAATATTACCCAACGGGAACTGTTTTTGTTTCGGTTTGTGATCCGGGAGTTGGTACTGCAAGACATTCTGTAGTTTTATTGACAAAATCAGGACATTATTTTGTAACTCCGGATAACGGAACTTTGACTTTAATTGCTGAACAATTAGGAATTCAGGAAGTTCGTGAAATTGATGAGGTAAAAAACCGCCGTCAAAACTCAAATGAATCATATACCTTTCACGGACGTGATGTATATGCTTTTACCGGAGCACGTTTAGCATCAAAAACAATTACTTTTGAAGAAGTTGGACCAAAATTACCAAGCGAAGTTGTTAAAATTGATTACCAAAAACCAGTATTTGAAAACGGTGTTATAAAAGGCGGAATTCCAATTCTTGATATTCAATACGGAAATGTTTGGACAAATATTGATAAAAAGACTTTTGCTAATCTAGGTTTGAAAGCAGGGGATTTTGTTAAAATTCAGATTTTCAACGGAACTAAAAAAGCTTACGAAGGAAAACTAAAACTGGTAAATACTTTTGGAGAAGTTCCGGTAGGAACAGACGTTACGTATTTTAACAGCCTTTTGAATTTTTCATTGGCAGTAAATCAAGGCAGTTTCTCAGCAAAACATAAAATTTACAGCGGAGCTGACTGGACTATTTTGCTTAGCAAATAAGCTGAAGTCATCTTAATATAAAAAAGAAAAACCGCTCAATTGAGCGGTTTTTTTATAACTATTGCAATTTTGTTGCGGTTGTTTAAAACTTAGTTCAAATTGAAAGAAGCTCCTAAACTAAAAGTAACCTGATTGTTTAAATGATCGAATACGTCATTATTACTTCCGTATTTTGCAATTGGAAAAGCAAGTTCTGAAAACACACCAAATCCGTCAGTAAAGAAATAACGTCCGCCAATGTGCCCGCCAAAATTATGTAAACCTAAATTTAAACCAGGATAAACATCTAATTGTTCAACACCAATAACGCTGCTTAAATTAGCATTAATTCTTGCTTTTGCATCAAAACGATCTTTAAATTCTGGTTTGTGATCAGTGTAGTAAGTTGGGCCTCCGTGGTAGAAACCATTATAATTATCTACACCAAGTAAATAACTTGAAACAAATCCGAAAGAGAAATTTTCTCCTAAACCAAAATCAATAGATCCCTGAATTCCTGAACCTCCATCTTGTAGATTAGCACCTACGTTTACTCTCATGTCACCTTTTCCAGTAAAAGCTTTCTGTGCATGAATAAATCCGAATGATACCAAAAACAATAATGTGATAACTTTTTTCATAACTTAAATATTAATTATTTTGCTGTGCAAATTTAAATTTTTATATATCAATTCCTACCTTTTTCGTTAGAATACAATTCATTTAACGGTTCGCTTTGCCAGAACTCCTTGGTATCCACATTCATAATCGTTAAAGGGCCTTTAAAAGCAGCACCCGTATCTACATTCCAAACACATGCTTTATTTATGGGCACCGTTTCTCCAATTCTGGTAACGGGAGTATGTCCAATATAAATTTCTTTATAAACCGTAAAACGTTTCGGATAATATAAATCATCAGGTTTTAAGTTCGGGTCTAATGCCAATGCCGATTCCCAAAGTGTTCTGTCCCAATAAAATAATTTCGGAAAGTATTCCCAGACAACGCCATTTAAATTCGTAAATCCGGCATGAACGAAAAGTCGGTTTTCATCATCCAGATAATAATCTTTCAGCGATTCAAAAAAAGCGATATGTTCTTTTTTTCGTTCAGGCGAAATTTTAGAATATCCTTCAACAGTAGCTTTTCCACCATGTTTGTACCACATTTCTTCATCCAGGTCTTCATGTCTGTTCTCCAGCCAGTCAAGAGCCAGCTGATCATGATTTCCTCTAATGAAAATACAGTTTTGTGTTTTTTTAAATTCTATAAGAAAGTCGATAACTTCTGCCGACTGGCTCCAGCCGTCAACATAATCACCTAAAAATATAAGAGTATCTTGTGTAGTAACTTCGGCTCTTTTCAACACTTGCTCAAGTGCGAGTAATCCTCCGTGTATGTCGCCTATAACAAATGTTCGCATTGTTTAATATTTCGAGTAAACTACAAAAATAATTAAAATGATTCGTTTGGAATCATTTAGTTGTTAATCTTTAAAAATTGATACTATTTATAACTATAGTACCGTTCTTTTTATTGCTTTTACTGTTTAAATTTGCATAATGTCAGATGTGCCAACATATCGAAAAATCATCCATATTGATATGGATGCTTTTTATGCTTCGGTAGAGCAAATGGATAATCCTGCTTTACGCGGAAAACCTGTTGCTGTTGGCGGTTCAGAAAATAGAGGAGTAGTTTCGGCCGCAAGTTATGAAGCCAGAAAATTTGGTGTTCGCAGTGCAATAAGCGGCGTTTTAGCAAAAAAATATTGTCCCGAAATTATTTTTGTCCGACCAAGATTTGATCGGTACAAAGAGATTTCTTCTAAAATCCATAAAATCTTTCACGAATACACAGATTTAGTTGAACCGCTTTCGCTGGATGAAGCTTATCTCGATGTGACCCAAAATAAAAAAGGAAATCCAAGTGCCAGTTTATTAGCAAAGGAAATCAGGCTCCGAATTTTAAATGAAGTTGGACTTACGGCTTCGGCAGGAATATCAGTAAATAAGTTTGTAGCCAAAATTGCCAGTGATGTCAATAAACCAAACGGACAGAAAACGGTAAATCCAGATGAAATTATACCTTTTTTAGAAGAATTGCCTATTCGAAAGTTCTATGGAGTTGGAAAAGTTACAACCGAAAAAATGTATCAGCTCGGCATTTTTACCGGACTGGATCTTAAAGGTAAATCGCTGGAATTTTTGGAGAAACACTTCGGTAAATCAGGCACTTTTTATTATAAAGTAGTTCGGGGAATTCACAATAGCGAAGTAAAACCATTTCGGGTTACAAAATCTGTCGCTGCAGAACATACTTTTGACGTCAATTTATCTTCAGAAATCTTTATGCTCGAACAATTGGAAAGAATTGCGGTTTCATTAGAAAAAAGATTAAAAAAACACAATATTTCTGGTAAAACAGTTACGCTTAAAATCAAATACAGCGACTTTACCCAGCAGACAAGAAGTAAAACGCTGCCTTATTTTATTTCAGATAAAAGTTTGATTATGGAGATTGTGGAAGAATTGCTGTATCAGGAAAAAATGAAAGATTCTGTTCGTTTGCTCGGAATTTCACTCAACAATTTGAATAACGAAGAAAAAAAAGCCGTTGTAGTACAACTAAAGTTTGCATTTTAGATTTGGTAAAGTTTTAGTAAAATTTTACTAAATGAGGTTTTCCCGTAATTTATTTTGTAACTTTAGTAGTAAGTTTGAGAGAAAAGATTTCTAAAATTCATTTCATATGAAAAAGAATAGCTCTGATGATACAGCAAACCGGACTTGGTTGCCTATTTTGGCCTTAGATCTTCATTATGAGTATTTAAATGAATTGAAGGCAGTTTTTGCCGATATGAAAAAGGTAAATAAAATCTCCAATCAATTTACCTGGAACGATAAAAATCTTAAAATCGAGGAAAGAATCAAAGACGAAGTAGTGCTTATTACTGATTTAGATTTAAAAATTGTCTTTGCCTCCAACAGAATCAAAAGAATGACGGGATATAAAGAAGATGAAATTTTAGGCAAAACACCTAAAATGTTTCAAGGCCCGGAGACTTGTAAAACTGTTTTAAAAGAAATTCAGGAAGCAATAAAACTAAAAGAACCTTTTAAGAAAACCATCCAAAACTATAAAAAAGACGGCAGAAGTTATAAATGCAGCATGGATGCAACTCCAATTTATAATTTAAAAGGTGAGCTCTCTCATTTTATAGCTTTTGAAAAAGAAGATAAAAGCGCTTAAGTATTTTATGCCACAAAGGCGCTAAGACGCAAAGATTTTTTAAGTAAGAAATAAATAAAAAACCGCCTAATTGGGCGGTTTTTATTTTTAAAATCTTTGCGTCTTAGCGCCTTTGTGGCAAAAACTTATAAATTTTCAAAGAAATCATTTCCTTTATCATCAGTGATAATAAAGGCAGGGAAATCTTTTACGGTGATTTTACGAACGGCTTCCATTCCTAATTCTTCAAAATCAACAACTTCAACTTTTAGGATATTGTCTTGTGCCAAAATAGCAGCGGGACCACCAATAGAACCTAAATAGAATCCGCCGTATTTGTTACAGGCATCCGTAACTTGTTTCGTACGATTTCCTTTGGCAAGCATAATCATACTTCCGCCATGTTTTTGGAATTCATCCACATAAACGTCCATACGTCCGGCAGTTGTTGGTCCAAAACTTCCTGAAGCCATTCCTTCCGGAGTTTTTGCCGGTCCTGCATAATATACCGGATGGTTTTTAAAATATTCCGGCATTGGTTTTCCGGCATCCAGTAATTCTTTAATTTTTGCGTGTGCAATATCACGGGCAACAATTACAGTTCCGTTTAGTTTTAAACGTGTTTTGATAGGATATTGAGATAATTTAGCCAAAATATCTGCCATTGGCTGATCTAAATCAACTTCAACCGGAGCTTCTAAATGCGGAGCTGTTTCTGGTAAAAATTGTTTTGGATTTACTTCCAATTGTTCAACGAAGATTCCGTCTTTAGTGATTTTTCCTTTGATATTTCTATCCGCAGAACAAGAAACTCCTAATCCAACCGGACACGAAGCGGCGTGACGCGGTAAACGAATTACACGAACGTCATGTGTGAAATATTTTCCTCCAAACTGAGCTCCAATTTCACTTTCCTGACAGATTTTTTGAACACGTGCTTCCCATTCTAAATCACGAAAAGCCTGACCTGCCATATTTCCAGAAGTCGGCAAGTGATCATAATATCCTGCAGACGCTTTTTTAACGGCACTTAAGTTTGCTTCCGCAGAAGTTCCACCAATAACCAAAGCTAAGTGGTAAGGAGGACAAGCCGAAGTTCCTAAATCTTTGATTTTTGCTCTCACAAAAGCATCCATAGATTTATCGTTTAATAACGATTTGGTTTGTTGATACAAGTATGTTTTATTTGCAGAACCACCACCTTTTGCCATAAATAGGAAATCGTATGAAGTTCCTTTTTTAGCATATATATCAATTTGTGCCGGAAGATTTGAACCTGAGTTTTTCTCTTCAAACATCGAAATTGGTACAATTTGAGAATAACGTAAATTACGTTTTTGGTATGTATTGAAAATACCACGGCTTAACCATTCAGCATCATCAACACCTGTAAAGATGCTTTCGCCTTTTTTTGCCATTACAATCGCTGTTCCGGTATCCTGACAGCTTGGTAATTGGCCTTCGGCAGCAACCGAAGCATTTTGAAGTAAATTGTAAGCTACAAAACGATCATTGTCTGTTGCCTCAGGATCGTCAAGAATGTTTCTTAGTTTTTGTAAATGTGTCGTTCTAAGCATGAACGAAACATCTGTTAAGGCTTCTTCAGCCAGTAATTCTAAACCTTTTGGATCAACGGTTAAAATTTCACGTTCTCCAAATTGCTCCACTTTTACAAAATCAGAGGTGATTTTGCGGTACTGTGTATCATCCTTTAAAATTGGGTAAGGATCCTGGTATATAAAATCAATCATTTCTTTGTTTTTTTACAAAGTTAAAAATTATTTACCTAAGAAAGAATTTGAATTAGGGGCTTGTATTTATATTTTAAACTGGACTGAAGTCCAGCCCTACAATATGATTCGAGCCGTTGGCTCTTTTTTTAGTTCCTAAGGGACTATGAATTTCAATATCATCAAATATGATGATGATCCACATAAAGTTCCGAAGGAACAATTCATTTTGTAGGGCTGGACTTCAGTCCAGTTTAAATTGTTACGATGTAATCATATTAAATTTTCAAAAAGATATCGTTCATCAAATTTAGCATTGTGTTTGTTTAAAAAAGAAGAATATTCCTCTTTGAAATTTTGCTTTTTATGATACTCTTCTTGATTTTCAATATATTTATACACAGCATCAATGTGAGATTTACTATATGAAAAGACACCGTAACCTTCCTGCCATTCAAATTTGTATTTTGTCAATTGATGATCATTGATATATTTTGAAGATTTTCCTTTTACAGCTTTCATTAAATCCGAAACAGAGATTGTTGGTTTAAGAGCTAGAAGACAATGAACATGATCTTCAGTTCCGTTTACTATTATGGTTTTGCAGCCAGTTTCATTTATTAAATTCCCTATTACGCTTAATATTTTAGATTTGCAATCATTTGTAATTTGTGCTTCTCTGTATTTAACTGCAAAAACTGCTTGTATATAAACTTGATGAAAGGTGTTTGACATTTTGTATTGTTAACGATTATGATTTTGTAAATATATAAATTTTCTTACAAAAAATGCAATGTTCGTTTATTATGTTTAAACTGGACTGAAGTCCAGCCCTACAAAATGAATCGTTCCTTCGGAACTTTATGTGATATCGTCCTTTGCGAAACTTTATGTGACATTATTATTATACTTAATGTTATAGAAATGAATTGAAGTGCAACTCAACAAATAAATTGTTTTTGCACAACTAAGAAAAAAGAGCCAACGGCTCGAACAATATTGTAGGGCTGGACTTCAGTCCAGTTTATTTGTAAAAAGAAGAATTTTAATCTTGCTGATGAAATTCATTAAAGGTCATTTTCTTTTCAAAGTAAGGTTTGTCTTTTGCCGACAGTAATTTCTTTTTCCAATGATTTCCTTTTAGTGAAAATGAAGTTGAATCAGAATAAGTTACAATTCCCAAATCTTCAGAATCGTCATCTGTTGGGTCATAAGAAACAATTTTGCAATAAAAACTTTCGGGATCTTTTCCAGAAACATCACCTATAAATTCCGTCCAGGTTCCCCAGCCGCTGTCTGACATGGATTCCCATTCATGTACAAGCTGTAAATTGCCGTTTTTGAAATAAAACAAATAATTTTCATAGGTATATCCGCAGGCCGGATATCCGAAATCAATTTTTATAAAAGAAGAATTTTTGTCTGAAGTATAAGTTAAACCGTTCGATCCGCTCCATTCAGAACCTTTTTCGTAGTTTTTGATACTAACTTTTGAAGACGCTACTTTGTTTTTATTCTGATAAAAGTCAAGTCTGAATTTTGAAGTAACAACACTGTCTTTATCTGCTTTTTGCTCGATAAGATTGGCTAAAATATGAGTCACTTCAGCATCTTTTTCGTTTGAAAGAAGAATTGTATCTGTTTTAAGAGAACGTTCTTCGGTTTCTTTTGTATCGGGAACAGCTATTTCTGGAATTTGCGTATGATTTAAATCAGCTATTTTAGGTTTCGTTTGTTCTTTTTGACAGCTTGCGAAAACTAATAGAACGAAAAGATATTTCAATTTCATTAATTATATTTTTGATTTGTTAGATGAATATAAAAAGAAGAAAATAAAAGCCATGATTACAAATCTAATTATCTCATTGTCTTCTTTTGCAACTTCATTCATCGGCTTTTTTCCTCCATAATAAATCCATTTAATACCATTTCCAATAAAAAAACAGATTAATTTTGATACTTACGACATAATTTAAAAAAACCAAGTCGCCACAAAAATTGCCGTAATCACACAAATAAGATCCACTAAAAGCATAGTGCCTAAAGCATAACGGGTATTTTTGATATTAACCGAACCAAAATAAACTGCAATTACATAAAAAGTACTTTCGGCGCTGCATTGAAAAATACTGCTCAGTCTCGCCGTTAACGAATCGGCACCAAAAGTATTCATCGAATCAATTAAGAATCCGCGGGAACCCGCAGAACTAAACGGACGAAGCATAGCAACTGGCAACGCATTCGTGATTTCTTTACTTACTCCCATATTCGAAAAAACAAAAGCAATTCCGTCACTGATAATTTCAAATAAACCGCTGTTTCTGAATAAAGAAATAGCAACCAACATTCCTAAAACATAAGGGAAAATAGTAACTCCGGTTTTCACTCCATTATTTGCACCAACAACAAAAGTGTCGAAAACAGTTGTGTTTGCCTCGCTGAATTTCTTTTCGTTTTTGAAAGAGAATATCAAAGTAAAAGCAATAATGGCAATTAAAATTAATCCCGAAAGGTTAGAAGTAAAGTAGTTTTTTCCAATTAAGTCCAAATGATTAACATACATCAGCAAACCAACAATGGCGGCGATTAATCCCATTAAGACGATAAGAAGAGAAGCACTTTTGAAATTGATTTTTTGTTTAATTCCCACAATTAAAAACGCAGCAATAGTTCCGATGAAAGAAGTAATGATACAAGGCAGCATAACATCTGCAGGGTTACTTGCATTTGCAGCGGCGCGATATCCAATAATCGAAGTTGCAATTAAAGTTAAACCCGAAGCGTGAAGACACATAAACATAATTTGCGCATCGCTTGCTCTATCTTTATCGGGATTTATTTCCTGTAAACTTTCCATGGCTTTCAATCCAAATGGCGTTGCAGCCGAATCTAATCCGAGGAAATTGGCAGCAAAGTTTAAAGTCATGTAGGATATTGAAGGATGGTTTTTAGGAATACTTGGAAACACCTTTACAAAAACCGGACTCAATAGTTTTGCCAGATTTCCAGAAGCTCCGGAAACGATTAAAAGTTCCATTAATCCGCAGAAAAAAGCCAAATAGGCGATAAGCGGCAGAATTAAATCAACTAAAGTACTTTTACAAGTTGGCAGTAAACCATCAGATTTTTGAAGACCGCTGTAAATTTTTACAGTTTTGCTTTTGTAAACATAAGTCGTGTCGGCATTAAGCGTATCGCGATTGATAATCATGGTTTGATCAGGCGCTTTTTTTATACTGTCTTTAATGAAAGCCGGAAGTTCATGAATGTATTTTTCAGAAACTAAAACAGGATCATCTTTCTTTCCATTTAAAACAGAATCAATCGTATAAGTATTGGCAGTAAATAAACTGACTACAATAAAAACAATCGAAGAAATAAAAATAACTAACCAAAATCTACTTAATACCATAATGCTATTTTTTTGTAAATGTAATTATTTAGGCAGAATATGCACAAAGATTTTATTCTCGAAAGGAGAAGTATTTCTAAGAAAGTGCAGACTTTTAGTGAAATTTCAAATTATTCAATAACAATTTTAGTTTCTAAGTAGTTTTCAAAAGCTTTAATTCCTTCAAATAGAATTTCTTTTTTCGAGTTTTCAGTTTCATTAAAAAACTCCGTTTCGATTTTGGCGTGATCTTTTTTGAAAGTCCGTTTCCATATTCCGATGACTTTTCCATTTTCAAGAATTATGGGTTTAAAGATGCCATTATTGGTAAAAACTCTAGTTTGATGTTCTGATAAAAAAGAAGCTTCTCTAGTTTTATACGAAATCAAAATCTCATCAAAAGCTGGAAGAAAGTGAATGCTTTCCTTGAAGTTAACCTTTTCAATGTTTTGATTTACAAAGTAATAATTTTTATTATCAATTTCAACAAACTCTAATTGCAACTTAATTGCATCAATAATTTTTTGACAGATAGTAGGTGGAAAACCAGACCACCACGAAAAATCTAGCAAAGTTGCTGGGCCGTGACTTTCAAAATAACGTTTGGCTAATTTTGCCAAACCTTCTTCTTTTGTCAATTTGGTTTTTGGTTTTTGAACTCGTTCTTCAAGCAAGGCGTATGTGATTTTTTTGCCTTTCATTCTGCCGTTGCAAACCAAACCATCTTGTTCTGCATGCATCATAATTGCAGCACTTAGAAAATCTTCTTTTGAAGTTCTTTTAATGCCAAGTTCCTGCATAATTTCATCCCGGGTCAAGTGATTGTTTCCAGATAATAGTTTTTCTATGGAATTATTAGCCTGATCTAGCTTTTTTGCATCAAAACCAAATTTTTTAGCACCGGAAATAGTCATTCTTTTTACCTGAGGTCCGGCAAGATCTAACATCCAGTAAATATCTTCGGGAGCAACAAAGTGCCAGGTTGGGCGTAAAATATGAGTTCTGATTATTTGGGCCGAGTTTACAGCTTCTTCAATTTCTTTTTCAGATGCATCACAACGGGAACCAATCGCCCATTTTGCCATTGCATAATCCTGAGACTGCATTGCGCCAAAATGGTGCACAATTTCTTGAGGAGAACATCTATCTGTTTTATACAGCTTCTGCGAAACAAGACGATGATGTGAAATTTCCGAATGTGTCATCTTTAATATTTTATTAAACCATATAAGTTATATAAGTTCATTTAAATAAAACTTTGTTCCTCAAAAATCAGACATGAATAATTTCATCATCAATCAATAAATCTTCACGGCGCAAACGAAGGAAAATCTGTGCTACAGCGATTGTATCTTTTTCGCAATACGTTATAATTCTGTCTATGTCTTTTTCGACATAATAAACGTGTGCGACTTGGCTTCCATCAATATCGCCTTTTGGGGATGGGACTCCCAGAATTTTTGTTAATAGTTTTAGTGACGTAAAATGTTTATAATCACCAAATTTCCATAATTCTAAAGTATCAAGATGCGCAATTTCCCAAGGTTTTTTTCCGAATAAATTCAGCTTGTCCGGAATTGCGATTTGATTTATAATCATTCGGCGTGCGATAAACGGAATATCAAATTCCTTTGCGTTATGTCCGCATAAAAGATGCTGCGGCTGATTGAAATGATTGTTCAGCAGATTATTAAAGTCTTTCAGAATCTTTTTTTCTTCTCCAAAAAAGGAAGTTACCCTGAAATTTCTAACGTCGCCTTTGATTGTAAAATAACCAACCGAAATACAAATAATTTTCCCGAATTCTGCCCAAATTCCGGCGCGATCATAAAATTCTTCTGGTGTAAAATCGTCTTTTCGCTGATACTGTGTTTTTAAATCCCAAAGAGACTTCATTTCTTCGTCAAGGGAATTGAAGTTTTCTTCTTCCGGAACGGTTTCTATATCAAGAAAGAGAATGTTATTAAGGTTTATTTTTTCAATCATATTTTTTTGCCACGAATTTCACGAATTTTTACTAATTCTTTGTGGAGATAAATGTACAATAATTTGAATTTTTTTCAGGCACGAATTTATAATTGAATGAATTTTCTTTAAATAAAGAGATTTTTTGAGTCATAATTATGAAAGAAAAAAATCGTGAAAATTAGTGAAATTCGTGGCTAACACTTTTTAGAATAAACTTTGTTGTGGAGAAGGATTTTCATGTTCCAAAAGCCATTTTTTGCGGGACAATCCGCCGGCGTAACCGGTTAAAGAACCATTTGTACCGATAACTCTGTGGCAGGGAACAACAATCCAAAGCGGGTTTTTACCATTAGCAGATGCTACTGCACGAATTGCTTTTATATCGCCCAGTTTTTTGGTTTGATCCATGTAACTCACCGTTTTTCCATACGGAATTTCCAGTAATGCTTTCCAGACTTTTTGTTGAAATTCTGTTCCTTGCGGATTCAGTTTTAAATCGAAATCGGTTCTTTTTCCTTCGAAATATTCCTCAAGCTGTGAAACGGCATCTTTTAAAACTTTTGGGATTTTCTTTGAAACCTCGTTTGTACCAACATCAGAAACGGAAATTACTGCAATACCATCTTCATCTCCAACTATCTTGGTGATTCCTAAAGGAGAATTAACATATACTGTTTCCATAATTTTTTACCGCAAAGGCACTAAGGTTTATCGCAAAGTTCGCAAAGTTTTTTTAAACCATATAAGTTATAGAAGTAATTTAAGTTTTTATTGTTTAACTAAGCTCACAAAGTTTACACTATTGTCACCCTGAGCGAAGTAGAAGGTTTATGGAAACAAAAGGGCTTCGACTTCGCTCAGCCTGACATTTCAGTTTAATAATCCTTCAGCTTAAATTGATAATTTAAAATGGTTTCGATTTTCTCGCTTGAAATAATCTTTTTGATGTTTGATTTTTCAGAACTGAATTTTGGTAAAACTAAGTTTTGTTCTTTTGCTTTTTGAGTATAATATTGTTCTCTCGATGGATGAAAAGGTGCAGCGGCGTTGAAAACTTCATTCCATTTTGATTGGTTTATGATTTCTTCGATAATGGCAATGCAGTCATTTTGATGAATTAAATTTATTGGAGCATCGGGATTTTCCAGGTTTTCTTTTCCGGCTAAAAACTTTACGGGATGTCGGTCTTCGCCGATTAATCCGCCGAAACGTAGAATTGTGGTTTCGAAGTTTTGATTTTTTTGAAGAATTGCTTCTGCTAAAACCAATTGTTTTCCACTTTCAGTTTCCGGATTTGGTGTTGTTTCTTCAGTAATAAATTCGTTTTCATCTCCATAAACCGAAGTTGAACTCACAAAAAGGACTTTTGAAATACTTGATTTCTCAATAAACGGAATTAGGTTTTCGATTTTCTGAACAAAAACCTTCTTAGATTCTGATGAAACCGCTCGCAATTTTGGTGGAATGTCAATAATAAGGATTTCGCTTTCGGCTAAAAAATCAGTAATGTTTTCAGAAACACTTTCGCTTTCTACATTCACCAAAAAAGGATTTATTCCAGCATTTTCTAAAATAGAAAGTTTATTTTCAGAAGTCGTAGATCCGTTTACTGAATTTCTTTTTTCGATTAGTTTTTTCGCCAAAGGCAGTCCGAGCCAGCCGCAGCCTAATATGCTTATTTTTATCATTTCTTTTTTGAGGTTCAAAGGGGCAAAGATACAAAGGTTCAAAGGTTTTTTGTTTCACGCAGATTCTGCAGATTTGAGCAGATTTTAAAATCATTTTAATTCTTTTAATCTGTGGCGATAAATAAAAAACTTTGCGTCTTTGCGACTTTGCGAGATTAAATCAAATTTAGCGTAAATCTAACTTTGTCTTTTCCTTTTGCGCCAATTCTGTTGTAAAATTTAATAGCTCTAGTATTAAATTCAGGAGTTTGCCATTGAATGTTGACGCAGTTATTTTCAACTGCAATTTCTTTTAGCTTTTCAATTAAAACTTCTCCAATTCCGAAACTGCGGGCTTCTTCTTCCAGAAACAAACAATCCATGTACATAAAAGTTGCGGCGTCCCAGGTTGAATAATCAAAAGTATAGGAAACATAACCCACAATTGTTTCTTTTACAGCTACGACCAAACAGAACAGTTTTGGTTTTTTGCTGAAAATAGCTTCTTTTAATTTTTCTTCTTTTCCTTCCGGAGAAAACTCAGCTTTCTCAAATTCTGCATGTTTTTGGCATAAAATGACCAATTTAGGCAAATCGGTTATTTCGCAATTTCTTATTGAATATTCCATTGCAGGTTAATTTCGTTTTGGAGAAAATTAATAAAATGTTGAAAATAATCCGGGTAGGTTTCGTTTGCTCTCGTCGCTATGAAATGTTTTCGTTTTAAGCCGTTTTTACCCACTTTTACCGCTTTAATTGGATTATTCTTTAAATGTGGCTGTAATGCCCATTTTGCCATCGACATAACGCCCATATCGGCTTTTACCATTTCAAGAGATGCTTCTGTTAACGGAAGCGGGGTTACCTTTTTCGGCGTTATTTTGGCTGGAGCCAAAACAAACTGATGAATCGTAACCGTTTCCATCGGAAGGGAATGAATAATAAGATGTTCATTGATAAAATCCTCGGCAACAACATACTTTTTATCTGCCCACGGATGATTTTCAGAAACGGCCATTACGACTTCATCCTGAAATAGCTCAGTATATTTTATATGATTGTCTTTTATTGTATCGCTTACAATGGCAATGTCAATCGTGTTTTCTAAAAGTTTTTGCAGCGGAATATGAGTTGCTTCGGTTATAATTTTCAGCTCTACATTTGGGTATAAAAGATGAAATTGTTTTAAAACCGGCGGAAGCCAGTGATAACTTGAAAAACATTCAGTGCTGATTCTGATTTCGCCATATTCACCATAAACCATTTGTTTGATCTGTGTTTGAGCCTGCGAAAGTTTATCCAGAATTTCATTCGCCAATTCATAGATTTTTTCGCCAGCCTTTGTGAGTACCAGTTTTTTATTAGTTCTTAAAAAAATAGGTGTACCTAATTGATATTCTGCTTCTTTGAGCTGATGACTCAAAGCCGATTGTGTCAAATGAAGTTTGTCAATAGCTTTTGTAATGCTTCCTTCTTCAACAATTGCTTTTATCAATTTTAGGTGGCGTATTTCCATTTTTCGAGATTTATATACAAAGGAACAAAATTTTAGACTGGCTTTTGCATGAAAAAAACTAATGCGGTTCATGAATTCTTTTCGTTTTTATGGCACTATATGAGTTGTTACTTTTGAAAAAATAAAATCATTAAAACTACATTGACATGGAAGAGCAAATTAAATTTTATGAGCATAAACTAGCATTTGAAATGGATCCGTCTGATTTATTTGATGCTTTAAATAATGGTGAAAAAGTAATGGCGCTGGATGCCAGAAAAGCTTTTGGCTTTGAAGCAGAACATATTCCGGGTGCGATTAATATTCCACATCGCGAAATGACAGCAGAAACTACAAAAGATTTAGATAAAGATATTTTGTATGTTACGTATTGCGACGGAATTGGCTGTAACGCTTCGACGAAAGGCGCTTTGAATATGACAAAATTAGGATTTAAAGTAAAAGAACTAATTGGCGGAATAGAGTGGTGGAAGTTTGACGGATATGCAACAGAAGGTGCAAAAGGAATAAAAACAGGTTTAAAAATTGAATGTGCGTGTTAAGAGTGACAAAGGCGCAAAGCTACAAAGGTGCAAAGGTTTCTCAACATGCCTTAAAAAAGCACTATGAAAATAGTGCTTTTTGTTTTTTATAGATAAGTTGAGAAACCTTTGCGCCTTTGTCACTCTGTCTCTTTGAACCTATTTTTAAGCTTCAACAACAGATTTGAGAGCTTGTAGAATTGGATTTTCTTCGCCTTGAGGTTCTTCTTGAACTGCTCCCGGACGATTGTCTTCCTGAATTATTTCGAGTTTTACTTTTTGATTTTCTTCAGATAAAACATAACTCATTATAAAATAATTTTCCGGTTTGTCTTCTAATTCCGGTCTCGGAAAAAACAATGAATATTTTATTTTTTGATTTGGAGAAACTTCTAAAACCGTTCCCCATTGTTCAAAAACCTGACCTTTCCATTCATTCCTGAACCTGATTTCATTTCCGATTATCCAATCCGTAATTAAATCACTTCCGTATTGCCATTGTTTAACTAATTCTGGTTTTGTCAATGCATCCCAGACTTTTTCTATTGGCGCACTTAAAAATATTGTAGAAACATTTGTTGCCATAGTAAATGGTTTTTATGGTTTATTCAGGCTTTATAACCGGTTTTATTAAACTGTCTTTTGCGATTACGGCACTATCCTGAACTGGCGCTGGCTGTACCGGCGGGGCTACGGGAGCGGTATATCTCTTGATTTTCTGCTGAATCATAATCGCGTCATTTAAAACAAATGGTGTTGGCATCATCCAGTCGCTTCTCGGTTTCACTTTCAACAACGGATTTGTCATTAAATCGAATGAACTTTCAATTAAATCCATATCAAAAATAGATGATTTATTGATGTAGAAATCCATAACAAGCGGTTCGTTTCCTACAACATAATAACATAAAACACGCATTCCGTCGCGCTCTAAACGATTTGTTTTTTCGCCAGAAGTTGAAACGCCGTTTGCTTTAAAGTTATAAAACGTCATTTTTGGATTGGCGTAGATATCGTAACGGTTTACTTTTCTATTTGGAGTTATCTGGATTTTGATGTATCTGTTATTACCGATAATACTGTCTTTTAAGAAAGAAATAGTAGGTTTTGGAATATCAACAACAGGAGCAATGGCACTGTATGTAAAAGCAGAATTGTATTTACTTGCAATAGGAAGACTGTTTAAGCCTACCGCTTTTTGGTTTTTCTGACCTAAATACGATTTCGTCCAGTCGTCCAGGTTTACATCATAAGTTGCCCAAAGTGCTGAGTTTGTATTAGCATTATAAACGTAAAGTAAGCTGTTTGATTTTGCTTTTCCGTGTTCGTATCCAGAATGATATCCTGCGTAGATAAAAAATCCAATCGACGCTGCAAAGAAAACCATAATCCATGCGCCTTTTTTAGCAAAAGTATTGAATATTGGCAGTAATAATCCGAAGAGAAGAACGGTTAAAACAGCACTTCCAAAAAGTATTTTTAATCCTAAACCAATTGGAAACATGACAATAAATGGCGCAATAATGGCTAAAGCCGGGATACTGAAAATTAAATTTACGCCTAAGCTGTAATGCTGTGTAAAAACAAAAATTCCGAATAAAAGAATTCCGAAATAAACCGGAATAATCAAGAATCCTGCCCCTGTTAAACTGTTTGCTAAAAATGCGTTTATAATAATCCAAAGTAACAAAGGCGCTACAAAGTGGTTCATTGTAATTTTAGCATCAGAAAAATGATGGTAAAAGGCAAAACAAATGGCAATGCTTAAGGTTACAAATGCACCAATGTAAGCGTGACCGTTATAGGTGAATCCGTTTAGGAGATCAGAATACTGCGGATAGATTTCTAAAATAATTTTCCATCCTAAAAAAGTAACTAAACCAGCAATAATTAAAGATCCTAAAAGCGGAACAAATCCTTTAAATATTTCTCTTAGCGTAATCATTCTTTTGGCTTTCCCGATAAACATGAAAAGAACCAACAAACCAAAAGCGATTAAAGTCATTGGCATTACCCAGGAAAACGGATAACTGATGAAAGAAAAAGGAGCGCTGAAATAAACATAATCTTCTGTTGAAGCCGTTTGGTTTAAATCAGTATTTGCGAAGTATCGTAATAATGGCATCAAATAAGAACCTTGATGCGCAAGAGTCATTTTATTTAAATGCTGAACATCGTCCTGCTGTGTGTGATAATTGTAATGTCCGTCGATAAAAGCGAAATTAAATCCCTGAATATTTCCCTGTTCTCTAAAAACGGTTAAGTCAGTATCATTTGGAAGCATTTTATAAATGCTGTACATCAATGAGTTTGATACCGGATAAGATGCTTTTGCTTTTGTAAATTCCTGTACAAGTGCCTGATTTCCTTTGTTGGTTTCCATCAGCATATAACTTGGTCCGGAAGTTCCTCTTGCTTCAAAGTTTAAAACCAGACCTACATCTTTTGCCCATGGATGTTTGTTTACAAAAAGGGCAGCTCCGTTTAAACCTAATTCTTCAGCATCTGAAAAAAGAATGATGATATCATTTTTTTGAGGTTCTTTAGCATATAAAAAAGCTCTGATTCCTTCTAGTATTGTGGCAACTCCAGATGCATCGTCGCTTGCGCCTTTTGAAAAAGAATGCGGTGCACTGTCATAATGAGAAAGTAATAAAAGTGCTTTTGAACTATTTGTTCCTTTAATTCTTGCAAGAATATTTTTAGATTTGACTAAAAGCCCTTTATCGTTAAGAGTAAAACCTTCCTGAACGCTTGTTTCTAATCCAATTCTGTTTAGCTCCAGTTTAAGATAATTGGCTACCAATTCATGATTAGTTGAACCCACATAATGCGGTTTTTGCGCAATAATTTCAACCTGATTCAAAGCTCGTTCCGTCGAAAAATCAGCCAGAGCTTCATCATTTTTTGAAATGTATTGCGGCATCATTGTGGCATAAATGATACCTAAAATGGCTAGAATTAAGACAACTGCCAGAATCGAGGTGGGGTTTTTTCTCATGATGAATAACTAAATTTCTTTTTTAACAAGCATATAATAATCATTGTCCAAAGACCTATATCCTTGGTCATACAAGAAATAGTAGGTATTTCCTGTTTTGGTTTGCAAGATATTAGTAAAGAAATCAAAATCAAAACCTTTATTAATCATTTTCTCCCTAGTTGCTTTTGATTTTCCGTCAACATTCAGCTCTGACAAAATACGGTAATTTTTTCGTAATTTGTTGTTTACATTTCGCATGAAATTGTTGCTGTCTTTATTTATTTTATTGTTGTAGGCATTTCGACAGTTGTCTGAACAAAACTTTTTATCTTCCCGGCCTACAAGTTTTTCCGAGCATTCAAGACATGTTCTCATCGATTACAATTTATTAATTTGATATAAATCTGTTCGTCTGTCTTTTAAAATTCGCACACTTCCATGTTCATGAAGATGTTTTAATAAATTTAAATCGACGTCAACGATAAGTGTCATTTCAGTATTTGGAGTTGCTTCTGCTTTGATTCCGTTACTTGGAAAAGCAAAATCAGAAGGTGTAAAAACCGAAGCCTGTGCATATTGAATGTCCATGTTGTTTACCTTCGGAAGATTTCCAACGCAGCCGGCAATGGCAACGTAACATTCATTTTCAATCGCGCGTGCCTGTGAACAATGCTTAACTCGTGTATAAGCATTTTGGGTATCGGTTAAAAATGGAACAAAAAGAATATTCATTCCTTCATCGGCCAGTAATCTTGAAAGTTCAGGGAATTCGACATCGTAGCAAATTAAAATTCCAATTTTACCGCAATCTGTGTCATAGGTTTTAAACTCAGATCCGCCTTTCATTCCCCAATGATGCACTTCATTTGGCGTTATATGTATTTTAGAATACATTTCAGAAGTTCCGTCTCTTTTACATAAAAAGCCAACATTGTATAAAATACCATTCTCGAGATGCGGCATACTTCCTGTGATGATGTTGATATTGTATGAAATAGCAAATTCCTGGAAACGTTTTCGAATAGGATCTGAATGTCTTGCCAATTCCCGAATCGCTTCGGCTTCAGATAAATGATTGTAATCGGCCATTAAAGGAGCGATAAAAAGTTCCGGAAATAATGCAAAATCGCTTCCATAACCGGAAACGACATCAATGAAAAATTCGGCCTGTTCAAAAAGAGCTTCAACATTATTAAGCTGACGCATCTGCCATTGAATTAGTCCCAAACGAATAATACTTTTTTCAGAATTAATCAATTTTGGACTTTCATCATAATAAACGTTGTTCCATTCCAGAAGAACTGCAAACTCTTTTGATTCTTCGTCTCCTTCCAAATAATTTTTGATGATGCGGAGAACATGAAAATCATTACTTAACTGAAAAGATAGAACAGGATCATGAAGTTCTTTGTCTTTTACTTTTTCAATATAAGTTCTAGGAGAAAATTTTTTAGAATATTGATTGTAGTTCGGGATTCTGCCTGCAAAAACAATAGCTTTTAAGTTTAATTGTTCGCAAAGTTCTTTTCTGGCATCATAAAGACGTCGGCCCAAACGTAGTCCGCGATAGTTGGGATGAATAAAAACATCAATTCCGTATAAAATTTCACCGTCAGGATTATGGGTGGAAAAAGAATAATCACCAACAATTTGTCTGTAATTGTGTCGTTTATCGACTAGTTTTTCATCAACAATTAACGATAATGCCGAGCCTACAACAACGCCGTCGACTAAGATTACCAATTGTCCTTCGGGAAATATTGAGAGTAGTTTTTTTATATCATTTGATCTCCAGTAGGAGTTCGCCATTTCTGGATACGATTCAACCATTGAATTTTTCAATTGTTTGTAATCTTCAAACGCAAGGTTTCGTAACTCAACTTTTTTAATTTCTTTCTGCATATATGTACGATTTCTCTCAAATATAGCAAAAATAACTTCCATTTACAAACGCTTACAAATATTTACAACCGAAAGTAAATAGTTTGCAACCGAATATTTCAGGACAACGACCGCACCTTTGCCTCGTTGAAATTAATCAGCGAATTTTTATAGAAACATTTAAATAGTATACGCCATGAATGCAATGAAAAACAGAATACAACTTATTGGTAACGTAGGACAAGATCCTGAAATTAGAACATTAGAAAACGGAAGAAAACTGGTTCATTTGAGTATCGCAACAAACGAGATTTACAAAAATGATAAAGGCGAAAAAGTAGAACAAACCGAATGGCACCGAGTTACAGCCTGGGGGAAAACTGCCGAAATCATTGAGAAATTTGTAGTGAAGGGAAAAGAAGTCGCAGTTGACGGAAAGTTAACGCACAGAAGTTACGATGACAAAAATGGAGAAAAAAGATATGTTACCGAAGTTGTTGTAAACGAGATTTTACTGCTTAAATAGATAATCTTGCCTAAACGCCGCGAAACCCGACAGGTTTATTACTAACTTGTCTTTACAACAAACCCGACAGGTTTTTAAAACCTGTCGGGTTTAACTTTTGTGTTGAAATTTATAAAACCGAAGCTCCATTTATATCTGTCGAAAGGACTTCACTCATATAATCGAAAAAGGGTCTCATGTTTTTGAAAGTTTCTAAAGCATGTTCTAAAAACTGCGGACTCAAAACTTCCTCATCTGAAAATCGTTTGATAATCAAATATTGTTTAAAACGTAATAAATCTATGGCTTCGTGATCTTTGTCAAAACCTTTTGGTGCTGTTTTAAGCTGTTCGCCTTGCAGAACTCCAAAAGTGCTTTTAAAAGATTTTGAGTTTAATATTTTTTGGAATGTTTCAGGATCGTGGGCAAACTCGCTTCTTATACGTTTTAGATCAGCAGCATTTGGTCCCCAAAAACCACCGATTAATGAAGTGTTTCCTTTTTCGATATGAAAATAATATCCGCCTCGGCGTGCGCTTGTGGCTCTTTTATAACTTCCGCCCCAATAAGCTTTAAATGGCGTTTTATCTTTAGAGAAACGAATGTCGCGATAAATTCTATAAACGCTTCTCTTTCCAGATTGAGTTTCTAAAACATCTGCTTTTGAAAGTTCCTTAAGAAGTGCTTCTGCAAAAGTTTCAATGTGATTTAATTCGATTAAATACTTTGGTTTATTCTCTTCAAACCAGGGTTTGTTATTGTTTTGTTTCAGTTGATATAAAAAATCAAGACTTGATTTTGGTATAATGATTTGGTTTTTCATAATGCAATAGCGACTTTTTTAAAATCAGAAGACGAATATAATTAAAATTAAAAACCCACCAGATTTCCTGGTGGGTTTTCTATATTTCGTTAAGCAGTTTTTTTGAATAAATCAAACATAGGACAGCGTGAGCAGCGTTTCTTTTCACTCTTTTTATATTTCTCACAACAAGAAGATTTACAGTTTTCAATCTTCTTGATCTTATCAAGGATAACAGCGTTCTTTTTTTTCTTTTTATCCTTTTTCTTGTCCTTATCTTTCTCTTTCTTGCCCAATTTTCCTCTGTATTATTAAAAACAGAGACAAATATAAAAGAAAAAAGTTATTTTTAAATGTTCTAAATAAACTTTAACTTTTTTATTTTGGGTTGATGGCAATCGAACTTGTAACTGTTAATTGCTGAATGTCACGGTCAAACAAATAAAGTCCGCCTTTATCTTCACCAATCAAATTGATTTTATCTAAAATAGATTTAGCTGTAGCTTCTTCTTCGATTTGTTCAGAAACATACCATTGTAAGAAATTATGTGTTGCATAATCTTTTTCTTCAAAAGTTATGTGTACTAATTCGTTGATAGATTGCGAAACAAAAATTTCATGATTATAAAGCTCCTCAAACATTTCTTTAAAAGTAGAATAGGTTATTTTAGGTGCTTTTAGATCTGTGATGAGAGCATGTCCTCCGCGTTCGTTCACATATTTTACTAATTTAAGCATATGTGCACGCTCTTCGTCTGATTGTGTGTACATAAATTGAGAGATTCCTTCTAATCCGTGTACTTCAGCCCAACAAGCCATAGAAAGATAAGTTTGCGAAGATTCTGCTTCTATGCGGATCTGCTTATTTAAAGCTGTTTCAATATTTTTTGATAGCATAATGATGTCTTTTTTGTAAAATTAACTAAAATATTCCAAACCATTTTTTCAAACCTCTAAAACATTGAGACATTTGGGTTAATTATTTATAAATTTAATGGGTTTTGATTTGCCCAAAAGATGCCGGTTTCGAGAATATAGACTTGTTCATAATTGGGTTTCCGTTGTCTTCTCTTATAAAACCATCTGTGAATTTACGAATTATAAATTGCTTTTGAGTATCATCATAATAGCTCAAAATGGAGTAGTCTTTTAATTTTATAATGTTTTGAAGCAATACATTTTTATTTGTACTTAAATAATAGAAAATGTTATCAATTGCCAGAGGTTCTGATTTTACTGCAGTCAAAAAATCATTGTTTTCGTTCAGTACAGCATCAAAGAAAACCATTTTGTTTTGTGAATAATAGGAGTTTCCGGCATCATAAAAATCATTTTGCCCGTATTCAAAATTCGAAACAATATATTCTACATAACCTCCAAATGTCAAATAACTGTTTTTTCTGTTCTCTAAAACAGAAACTCCAACGCTCAAGTCTGCTAATTGTTTCAGGAATTTAGCCGTAGTTTTTAATTCCTGAGGTTTATTATTATTTGTTTGAAGAAACAAAGGCGAATTTTTAAAACGGATAGTATCATTTTTTGAAACCGAAATGTTTTTAATCACTTTTCCTGACTCGAAATCTTTTATATCAAATAAAAACTCGTCGCTGTTGGCCTTAATTTGGTAGAGTTTATTTTGATTATAAAATGAATTGGAAGTTTTAGAGGTTTTAAGAGAAGCAGGCTGATTAAAATTTTTCTCTGTAATTTCAAGTGTTTTTATGTTGAGATCGAAAACCTGTGTTTTTTGAAAACTATAATCAAATGTCAAAAGAATATGATCGTCAAGAACATACATTTTGTTTATGTTTGAAGCCTTATCAAGAGGATTAAAATCATTTAACTCCATTTTTTGAATGGGATAATATCGAATAAGAGAATTAAAAGTTAAGTTTTGTCCTTTTTCGGTTTGAAATTTAAAACCTGAAAAGTCAAACATTTTTATTTCACAGTTTCCATTTTTAAATTCATAAAGCAGAAGATGCTGCTGGCTTTTTTCTTTAGCCAGAACATAAAAATTATTGTTTTTTTGAAAACTCGTTATAATATATTCATTGCCTTCTGGAAAATCGAAATTTAAAGATCGCGAAGTTTTTGTTTCCAAAAAATATTTAACGATTCTGATATTTCTTAAATTCTGAGAACTCCAATAAAGCAGGGGATTACCATCTTCATTAATGCTGCAGCCAATTAGGGATCTCTTTTCTACACTTTTTATAGAATCTGTAAATTGATTGGTGAGAAATAGTGATTTGTTATATTTTAAAATGTTGACCTTTTTATCATCGGCGGCAAAAACATAAATATTGTGCGTTTTTACATCTTCAACATTTAAAATTTGACCATCTTCCAGAGCGTTGTTTAAGTTTAACGGAAATGAATTCAATACTGTCTGGCTTAACAATACTGATTTAGAAAGTAAAAGCAAAAAAAGTACAAGTTTTTTCATGGGTTTTTACGGGCAAATATTATTCCAAATTTAATCAAATAATTGTGATTATAATTTATGAATAGAAAGCGGAATAGATATTTTGACACAATAAAAAACAAAAAAGCCCGAAAGAATTAACTTTCGGGCTTTTGAATTTATTACTTTTTAAAGGAATTATTTTACTTTAAAAGTAACTCTTCTAGCTAATCTTCTAGCTTCGTCTGAATCTTTTTGGATTGAAGTATCAGATCCTGCAGCAACAACATTTAATCTTGAAGAAGCAATTCCAGCTTGAGTTAGAATCTTTTTCACGTTTTCTGCTCTTGCATTTGATAATTTCTCATTGTAGTCTGCTTTTCCAACCTGGTCAGCATATCCAATAATATCAAGAGATGCTGAAGGGTTTTTTCTTAAATAAGATAAAACAACATCAATTGCAGCAGTTGAATTTTCAATAGGAGTTGCTTTGTTGAAATCAAAGTATACACTGTAATACTTGTCATTAATCAAATCTTTAACAACATCTCTTTCATTAACAACATTGTTTGTAACCGGTTTTTCTACGATAACCTGTTTTTCCGGCATGTTTTTGATTCTGTTTTCAAGATCAGCGATTTTGTTGTCATACGCAGAAAGATCAACATTTTCAGAAACTACAGTCCAGTCAGCATGTTTAGTGTTTTTACCTAAATAAACAGTTAATCCAACTGTACCATTGAAAATTAATCCAGAGTAACCTCTGTTTTCAGGAAGATAAGCTCCGTCAAAAGAACGATCCTGAGATGCGTTAAAGATTGTAGAGAAATCTCCGGTTAAAGCAAGTCTGTTTGATAATTTTATTTGACCAGTTACACCAGCAATAAAGTTACCCATTTCGTCTGCTCCTCTAAAATTGTCATTTCTCAATTGAGAATAACCAAAACCAGCATGTCCTAATAAACCAATAGTGTTAGTCCATGTTTCAAAATTCATGATACGCCCTAAGTTCGCAACAGCTTGTAAATCTACTCTGTAGTATTTTGAATCAAAATCTAAAGAGTTGCTTTTACCTTTGAAGCTGTTATAACCAAAATCAGCTTTCAAACCAAATTTGTTATTGAACATGTAACGTACTCCTAAATCACCAACCCATGGACTTGGGGTACTTGTAAAGTAACCGTCAGAAAATGGTTTTTGAGGCTTGTTTACACCACCAGCAAATTCTATAGACCACTTATTGTAATTGTTCGAAGAATTTGTTTCTGTTTGTGCATTTACGCCTGTTAAGCCTAAAGCAAATGCGAGAATAATTACAGATTTTTTCATTGTAATTTGAGTTTTAAAATTTTCCCCAAACCAACGAATTTAATACTGCTTAGCTATTCCAATAAAAGGTTTTAAAGTATTAAAATAAGACAAAAAGTAAGATAAGGATTATTTTTTATTCATCTGATCCTGAAGCAAATCTACAAATTGACCTACGTGTAAGCCGTCCATTAAACCATGATGTACATGAACAGACATTGCAATGGTACGTTTTCCGGTCTCAGATGTTATCATTTTACCAAAGGAAACTTTAGGGCAGCTGTCTGGAAATGTATAACTCCTGGCGTGCGAAAGTGAGGTGAAATTCAACCACGGTATTGCCGAAAAATGAATTACATTATCATCATCAAAAGATCTTGTAAAAAGTCCGGTTGTGTTTTGAATGCGTTCGATTTCTGCAAGGGCATTTTTCTCGAAGATTTTAAAATCAGGATTGTATTCAATTAATGAAAATCCGAAAGTGCCGTCTTCTCGGCCAATTGTTGCCGAAACATCGATGCGGTCATTAATATATATCTTGTCATCGGCAATTCTGTACCTGAAATTTTCGATCGCATTTACAGCAACCAGTGTTTTATGTAAGTAGAAAATGAAAAAGGAAACCTTAAGTTCTTTGGCAGTTTGATATGCTTTGGTGCAGTCAATTTCGACAGTTGCGCCAAAAAACGGCTCTTCCATTTGTTTAAAATGTGCAAAATGCTCTTTTCTGTTCCAGTTTTCTAAGTCTAAAAGTGTTTTCATTTTATTAAATTATGGACTACTTCTGTAATCTTTTCGAATGAACTAAAATGTTCGTGTTCAACTTTATGGTTTATTTTTTCGTGTTCCCAAGTGGTGTGAAACGGAATGTGAATGGCATAACCGCCAATTTCTAAAACTGGCAGAATATCTGATTTTAATGAATTTCCGATCATCAAAAATTCATGTGCCTGAATATCTAAACGACCAAGTAGTTTCTCGTAATCGATTTCCTGTTTGTCTGACATTACTTCGATATGGTGAAAATAATGACCCAAACCAGAACGATGCAATTTGCTGTGCTGATCTTTTAAATCGCCTTTTGTGGCAACTACCAATTTATATTTTCCATGTAAAGCCTGCAGCGTTTCTTCTATTCCGTCTAGAAGCTCAATTGGTTTTTCAAGCAATTCTTTTCCGTACTGAATTATCTTTTCGATCACTTCAACCGGAATTGTATTGTTTGAAATGTTCATCGCCGCTTCGATCATCGAAAGAATATAACCTTTAATTCCGTAACCGTATAAAGGAAGATTTGCAATTTCGATTTTAAATAATTCCTGAGAAATTCCCTGATGCGAAAGATAATCTTCCATCAAAGTGCAAAACTTGTGTTCTGTTTCCTGAAAATAAGGTTCGTTTACAAATAAAGTATCATCGGCATCAAATGCGATTACTTTTAAGTTTGGTATTTTGCTTTTATGTAACATATGTTTTTTGTTTCAGGTTTTTTTTTTTGTTTCAGGTTTCAGGTTTTCTTTGTTTCAGGTTTTTTTGCCACAGATTAAAAGATTAAAATGATTTTTTGAATCTGCTCAAATCTGCTGAATCTGCGTGAAAAGTTTTTTGCCACGAATTGCACTAATTTTCACTAATTTTTTTGCCACAGATTAAAATGATTTTAAGGATTTTTTAAAAAATAAATCTGCTCAATCTGCTCAATCTGCGGGAGAACTTTTCTAAGCAAATTTAAAAATCAATCAGCGTAAACCGGTTTAATCCGTAAAATCAGTGAACCAAATTATTTAGAAAACAACCTCTTTAAAGAAATAGTCTTATCGTAAAATGTAATTCGGATTCCGAAAAGTAAAACGATTCCGCCGAAAACCATTTGTAAAGTTATTTTTTCTTCTAAAAATAACCAAGCTAAAATAGAGGTAATTACAGCCTGACTCAATAAACTTAATGAAACTCTGGTTGCTCGCATGTGCTGCGTGGCGTAACTAATCGAAAGCCAGGCGCACAATTGACAAATTACAGCTTGAAGAACCAGTACAAACCAGCCTGTATTTGAAAATCCTGTAAAAGGTTCGTTTAGTGAATAACAAAGAATTCCTAAATATATACTTGATGCGGTTAAGCTAATTGTCATAAACGATAAAACATCGACTTGAGAAAGTACATTTTTGCTGACCAAAAGATAGATCGAATATAAGATTCCGGATAAAACAGCAAATAGAAAAGCCTGATCGAAATTGAGATCAATAAAAAATTCAAACCCAACCAAAGTCACCATTCCGAATAAAGAAACAATTGTTCCAATCCAAAAGTTTGTTGCTGGTTTTGATTTCAGAAATAAAAAGGAACCAATTCCAACCCAAACCGGAGATAAATTTGTGAGTAAAGAAGCCTGAGTTGCACTCGAATCCTGAATGGCGATATTCCAAACCGCAACATCCGAAGAAAATAAAACTCCGCAAAGTATTGCCAAAAGTGCAAATTTCAAACTCGGAAGTTTAAAGTTTTTACTTAAAACAACATATGGCAAAAGCAAAACAACTGCAAAAAACATTCGGTAAAAAGCCGAAATTAATCCCGGCGTTAAACGTAATTTAACCAATATAGGAAAAATCGAAATGCAAAGTATACCGCAGATTAAGGCTAATCTTGGTTTGGTGATTTTCATTTTTGATTTTATTTGGGCTTTTCAAAAAAATATTCTTAATTGAAAAACTATAATTGCGTATTGTTATTATTCAGTAAAACTGAAAATTTGGTATTTTTTATTTGTTTTATTGTAGTTCCCAAGATATAAACTATTGTTGAATTTGAAAAGTATTAAATCTTTATACAAACTTGTAGTAAACATTGAAACAGTTTCGCGAATATCTTTATTTTCTTCAAGAAAAATTCTAACTTTATCAAAAGCCGAATTTTTTATTTCGCCATTAACATGATTAAAATTAGAATCGAATAAACAATTAGTGTAAAATACAATTTTATCTTTATAAGAAACCAGATTTTCTACTGTATAACCACCGCCATAATAAACAGGAACCATCCCGCCAGCACCCATTCCAATACCTGCAGCACCCATTCCACCGCCACTAGCATGAGATTTATCTACAGAACTTCCTATTGAAGTATAATAAATTCCATTTAAGTTATAGCTGGATATACTGGGATAGTTATGGATTTTGCGAAGAAACTTTTCTGTATTTTCAATAGTCTTTTGATTATTGATACCATTGCTTTCCTGAAAAAAGTCAGAGTTTTTAAAGTCTATTTCCTGATCATGTAAAACCTTATATTCCTTAATTTTATTGTCATTTAAATCACTAATAGTAACAAATAAAACAAAAGCATTAGTTTTTAACTGAATAATTTTATTGTCAATTAAAAATGAATTCGATTTAAATATTAATGAACCATATTCTCCTCTCTGAGTTTTTGGTTGTGTAATAAATTTAAGATCTGAAGTGTAATTTTGAAGATTAATTCTTAAAACCTGAGTCGCCTTTGCGGTATTATCCAATGTAAAAATAATTTCATTGGGACTGTAAGTGTAAATTTTATATGTTTTAGCACTCAATGCGAGTGATGGCGGACTGTCATTAGCTATATTTTGGAAAGATGGTTCTGACGATTCATCTGTTAAAACGGTATATAAATCTGCTGGCTTGTCATATATATTCCTGAACTCTAAATGAGATAAGTCTAATGTCTTTTCGTTCAGGCTGCCGTTATTGTCGGAAATATAAAACTTAATAATACTTGTATTTTTAACAATCGTGATGAGGTAAAACACATTGTTTATTGTGAGTTCTTTAATTATTTTTTCTTTTTTTAATTCTAAACTCACAGAAGTTGTTTTGGTTTCTTTTGTTGTAAAATTAAAGTATTGAGAATTGATCTTTTTTCTGTCTTTTGATCCCCAAAAAACAAAGTAATCATTTTCATTCTGACTGTATCCAATGATTTCCTCATACATTTTCTCAGGTCTTGCAGACGAGAGAGAATCTTTTATGTTGAACTTTTCATCGAATCGTATAGAAGTAACTTTTTCTTTATCATTCAAAAACAAAATAATTTCTTTTTTATTTTCATTAACGACCTGAAAAAAGTCTCTTTTCTTTTCCAGTTTTAAATCAAATTCTTTTATCATTTCTTGTGAAAATGAAAAGAAACTGTTTAATAATAAAACAATAAGGGATGCCTTTTTTATCATTGGTAAGTTTTGTTAATTCTAATTTTTACGAATATATGATTAATCATTTAAGCGTAGATAATTGATAATTTTATTTTTGGCGAAGGTCACATTTTTAATAAAACGAATCAAGAGAAATGTGCCGTTAGGCACAAAATGTCGGTAGCCAATTAGGTTTTGAAATTCGTTGGCGTGCCGTAGGTACGCAATGGTTATTTTGTTGCGTACCTACGGCACGCTGTATTTATCCAGTGTTTTCTACCGATATTTTGTGCCTAACGGCACATTTCTCTTGATTCGTATTATAATAAAATGAGGATTAAATTTGTTTTTGTGTGGTATTATGCATTCATGATTTTCCTGCAGGCATTGTTAATTTCCGTATCAGAAAAAGAGCCGAGCGTTTCTGCTAACATTTTACTGGTTCGAATGGAGTTTATCATTCTGATTCTCAGATCTTGATCGTCGCCCATTTCAGTTAACAGAATTGTCTCGAAAATTTCAGACAAACATTCGTGTTGATCTCTAAAATCATCTACAGACCAAAGATCTGAAAGGAATTTTGCCATTGCTGTCATTACAGCCGTTTCTGTTGTTTTTTCATTTTCTCTTTGCATAACCGGAAAAATATAAACGCACGAAACCCTCGCTTTAGATGTGCAAAAATACCCGTAAGGATAGGTTTCCCTTTGTTTCCGTAGGGACATCATGGCGAGGGTTCGCTTATGTTAACTTTAAAAAGTTTCAAGGATTACTCCTTACTGTATTTTTGCAAGACAAACTTACAACTATAAACTCATATAAAAGTAAAAAACATGAGAAATTTCTCATGTTTTAATATTTTGATTCTGTAAAAAGAATTTTAGTTTACCGTGAATCTGTTATCCATTATTTTACCTTTCTGTTTTTAATATCTTGACGATTATCCCAAAAAGATACTATTTCAATTTGATTTTCATTTATTTCGTAAAATATTAGATAGACTTTCATAGAAACAACACGTGTAATTTTGTTTGAAGTAAGTCTTCCAATTAGTTCTGAATTTGAAAGTGTATTTAATAAATCTTCAACTTCATTTAGCAGTTTTAAGCTGTAAGTTGGGCTTTCATTTCTATTGAAGTAGTATTCAAGAACATTTTGTAGTTGCAGTTTAGCCAAAGAAGACCAAACTATTTCTTTTTTAGCCATTCTCGCATTTCTGAAATTACTTCTTCATTTTTATGAAAATTTCCATTTTTGATCTCTGTACGACTAGTTTCAATTGCCGTTTTTTGATCATTTGACAATTCATAAAGCTCTTGTTCAGATGAATCAAAAATGGTTTGAAGTGCATTTAGGAAATTCAAATCCGTAGAATCTTTGATTCTCGATATTAAATTCTTTTTTATTTGTGCAGTCAAGTCCATAATATTTCTTTATATACTCAAAATTAAAGATTTATTCTTAGATAGTATAATCGATTGCGATAATTTATACAATGATGTTTAAATAAAGAAAGTTATCTGCCAGATTTTTTTGGCTGATAACTTTCTTTTAAATAGTTATTTATCGAAATAAATTAAATTTCTTTAGTTTACAGTAGCTCCATTTGGCGCATCAGCATCAGGATTTACAAAAACCAATTTTCCTTCGGCATTTGTTGTCATTAAAATCATTCCCTGACTTTCAACTCCACGTAAAGCTCTTGGTGCTAAATTAGCTAAAACAGAAACACGTTTTCCTATGATTTCTTCTGGAGAAAAACTTTCGGCAATTCCCGAAACAATTGTGCGAACGTCAATTCCTGTATCAACTTTAAGAACCAAAAGTTTGTTTGCTTTTGGCATTTTTTCGGCCTCAAGAATGGTTCCAATACGAATATCCATTTTGGCAAAATCATCAAACTGAATTAAATCTTTTTGAGGTTCAGCTTGTTTATTTTCGGCAAGATTTGCGGTTTTTGTAGCTTCCAATTTATCTATTTGTTTTTGTATTTCTTCGTCTTCTATTTTAGCAAAAAGTAATTCTGCTTCACCAATTTTGTGACCTTCAGGATATAAATTCCAATCTTCAAATTCCAAATTCCAACTTAAATCTTTGATATTTAAAATTTTCGAAAGTTTATTTGCTGTAAAAGGTAAAAACGGTTCAGACAAAACGCTCAATGCAGCAGCAATTTGAAGTGCAACATACATTTGAGTTTTTACACGTTCCGGATCATCTTTCATTACTTTCCAAGGCTCTTCATCGGCAAGATATTTGTTCCCTAAACGGGCAACATTCATCAATTCGCCTAAAGCTTCACGGAATCTGTAACGCTCAACAGAACTTGAAATAACCGCCGGATACGCTTTTAATTCTGCTAAAGTTGCTTCGTCAATTTCTGAAAACTCATTTGGGGTTGGAATAACACCTTCGTAATATTTGTTAGTTAAAACCACAACACGATTAATGAAGTTTCCAAAAATGGCAACTAATTCATTGTTATTTCTCGCTTGGAAATCTTTCCATGTAAAATCGTTATCCTTTGTTTCAGGAGCATTTGATGTTAATGCGTAACGCAAAACATCTTGTTTCTCTGGGAAATCTTCTAAATATTCATGTAACCAAACCGCCCAATTTTTAGAAGTCGAAAGTTTATTTCCTTCTAAATTCAGGAACTCATTTGCCGGAACGTTGTCTGGTAAAATATAGCTTCCTTCGGCTTTAAGCATTGCAGGGAAAATGATACAGTGAAAAACAATATTGTCTTTCCCAATAAAGTGAACCAGTTTCGTGTCTTTATCTTTCCAATACGGTTCCCAGTCTTTTCCTTTTTCTGCCGCCCATTCTTTCGTAGACGAAATGTATCCGATAGGCGCATCAAACCAAACATATAATTTTTTTCCTTCTGCACCTTCAACCGGAACATCAATTCCCCAATCAAGGTCACGCGTTACGGCACGAGGCTCAAGTCCGCCGTCGATCCATGATTTAACTTGTCCGTAAACGTTAGGTTTCCAGTCGTTTTTATGTCCAACCAAAATCCATTCTGTCAAGAAATCAGAATAACGGTCTAAAGGTAAAAACCAGTGTTTTGTTTCTTTTAAAATTGGAGTTTCTCCGGTAATTGTCGATTTCGGATTAATTAAATCAGTCGCATTTAGAGTAGATCCGCAATTTTCACATTGATCTCCATAAGCTCCATCATTACCGCATCTTGGGCAAGTTCCAACCACAAAGCGATCTGCAAGAAACTGATTTGCTTTTGCATCGTATAATTGCTCCGTTACTTCTTCAATAAAATCTCCTTTATCATACAAAGTCCTAAAGAATTCCGATGCTGTATCATGATGAACTTTTGCCGAAGTTCTTGAATAATTATCGAATGAAATTCCGAAATCAGAAAATGATTTGCGAATAATTCCGTCATATTTATCTATAACTTCTTGTGGTGTAATTCCTTCTTTTTTTGCTTTCATCGAAATTGCAACACCGTGTTCATCGCTTCCGCAGATAAAAGCAACATCTTTATTTTGCAAACGCAAATATCTCGAATATATATCGGCAGGCACGTAAACCCCCGCCAAATGACCAATATGGATTGGTCCATTAGTGTAAGGTAATGCCGCAGTAATAGTATATCTCTTTGGATTTTGTATCATAACTCAATTTTATTGAGTGCAAAAATAAGCAATAGAATTGAGATTTTGTTATTACGCAAAGATTCGCAGAGAGTTTTCGTAGAGATTCGCAAAGATTTTTGTTGTTGTGGCGAAATAATCTCGCAAAGTCGCAGAGACGCAAAGTTTTTTAATTTTAGCCACAGATTAAAAGGATTAAAATGATTTTTACTTAAATCTGCGCAATCTTCGTGAAACAAAGCTTTGCGTCTCTGCGACTTTGCGAGATTCAAAAAATAAAAAACTCCGCGAATCTCTGCGAAAACTCTCTGTGGTAAAATTCAATAAAATAGAACCAGTTTAAACTAGCATTACCAGTAAAATCTTCAGGATTTATTTCGCAATCTTTGCTTTCCGAAAAAAAACAAAAAAACAAGTTTATGAGCAAGACAAAATTAATCATCAATAAAAACGGATCGATCAAAATAGAAGGTGATTTTGAAATCATGGATCCAGAAGGAGGACTGTACGGTTTACAAGGAAGATCTGCACTTGGGCTTTGCCGTTGCGGATTATCTAATAACAAACCATTTTGCGATGGAGGACACAGAAACAATTTCGAACATGATTCTGTTGCGTTTGATTTACCGCCAATGAAAACGAACTAAATTTTTACTTAGTTTGGAATATAAAAAAAGCTGCATTTTCTAGATGCAGCTTTTTTTATGGTTCGTGATTTTCGACTATAAATTGAAGAACGTCTTCAAAATATTCTTTTAGATTTTGATAAGGATGTTCCCCCGGAAACCAATTAGAAAATTTCCAATATTTCCAATCGTCATCTTTTAATTCTGGTGGAAGTAATAAGAAATATTGTTCTTCGTCTATACCTGCAATAAGAATAGCGTTTTTTAATTCTGGCAGATATGAATATGCTTCAATTACAAATGGTTCAATATTTTTTAAATAGTCAATATTTTCAATTGATTCAAAACTTGGTTCAATATCATTTGGAGCCGAGAAGCCATTAGTTATTTTTATAAATTCGATATAATCTTGCGGTAATTTTATTCCAAGTTTGTTTTCGGCTTTATTTATTTGTTCTTCTGTAGCTGAAATAGTTCCCAGCCAATTGTTTTCAATTTGTTCAGACGTAAAATTAAAATCTTTGTGTTTAATTGTTTGTTCAGAAATAGTTGTAAGTAAATCTTTAATCATCTTTTATATATAAAGTTCCCCCTTCATCGTAATTATCGAAGAACCGCCTACTAAAATATCCTCTTCACGATTCATTACTTCGATCATTGACGCTTGTTTTAATTTTACGCCCTGAAGAATTTTATACTCTTTCTCAGATTTAGTGAATTTCTTTTGTGTTAAAAAGCCAATTAACGGGCCTGCAGCTGTTCCCGTTGCCGGATCTTCGTATATCCCGATTATTGGGTTAAAAAATCTCGTTTCGACTATATGTTCCTGACCTTCATCGGCAATGGTGAAACAATAAAAACCTTCAAAATTATATTCTTTTGAGATTTCGATTAAGAGTTGATTATCTGGAACACAGCTATTAAGTAATTGACTATTTTTTATGGGAACCATTGTGTGTGCAACTTCTGTTTTAACTATTGTTGGCACAAAAGAATTCACATCTAAGTCTTCAATTTTTAAACCGAGGGCTACCGCAATTCTATAAGTTGGAATTTCTTGTTTGATAACTGCCGATTTTTGATGCATTTGAACAACTGGATAAAAAGTAACCGGATCAAAACTTACCGTTAACGGAATTGGGGAACGTTTCATAATTACAAAAGGTTCACTTTCGTTTTGCTCTTCAAAAATAGGCATTCCTTTTAACAAAGCACCGCAGACAGCGCCTAATAAATTATGTCCTGCGCCGTCGATTTCAATTCCGGTTGGAGTAAACGAACGAACAGTCAGCGCTTTTTCGGTTGTAGAATAATATACGAAAGAGGTTTCAGAATAGCCAAATTCTTTAGAAATATCCTTATAGGTTTCTAATTTTAAATTACCATCGGTAAAAACCACAGAAAGTGGATTTCCCTTGTAGCTTTCGTTTGAAAATACATCTAAAACGTAATATTCTAATGCTTTTCTTCCTTCCATTCTTTATTTCTTTTATTTTTTTTGAGGCAATAAAATTACGGTTTATTATTGTAATTAACCTACAGGAAAAATACCCATTTTTATAGTTATTTTATTAAAACAAGCTCACTTTCAAAATTCAAAATTTCGGGTTGAACTGTTGGTAAAATAGGTTTTTATTATTTTACAACATTCGCTTTCCTTCGGCACTAAATTTTATTGCTTTTTCTAATCTTGCAAGTTTGGTTTTTTCTTGTTTGGCGCTCATAATTACGTGAATTATTACTTTTTTGTATGATGGCGCCTGATTGCTGAAATATTCCCAAGCTGTTTCATTAGCTTTAAATTGCTTTTCGAATTCAGGGTCGAGAACATACGCTTCATTTTCATGCGAGTAAATTTTAGATCTTTCTTCAGATCTGTGTTCGAAAGCTTTTATTCCGGCTTCTTTCATCAATCCGGCTTTTGTGAGCACTTCGACTTTTTTAATGTTTATAACACTCCAAATACTCGATTTTTTTCTCGGCGTAAATCTAATCGTATAACTTTCCTCGTTAATAGTTCTTCGAATGCCGTCAATCCAGCCAAAACAAAGAGCCTGATCTACAGATTCTGACCAGGTCATAGATGGTTTTTTGGTGCTCACTCTATAGAAACCCACTATAAGTTCGGTTTCTTTTTGGTAATGTTTTTCTAACCATTCTCTAAATTTTTCTTGTGTTGGGAAGAAGGTTGGGGTCATATTTATTAGTTGTTTTATTCATTCAATTCTTTCCAGCAAGTCTCTATTTCTCGTTTGACTTCTGTCTGTAATTTCGGAAGTTCGTTTAAAACCCAATCTTGACTTTCTTTGGTGAGATAATATTTGTTTTCATTGAGTTTGTATTTCATTGCACCAAAAATGATCTCAATCATTTCTTCAGTTTCTGATGTTCCGTTGGCAAAATTAGGCGCGATTAAATATTTTAAAAGCTCTTTTTCGTATTGTGGTTTATAATACAAAATATGACTTACTATTGGAAAATAGAAGTAAAAATAGCTGTTGGTGTTTGATGCGTATTTTATTTTATGGAATTCAGAAATCAAATTATCCGATTCCAAATCTTTTGTTTCGGAATTTAATTCGGTTAGTAATTCAAAAGTTCTTTTTGCACTAGGAACTATTTCTCCCATTCTTTTTAAACTAGAGAAAGCTTCTTGAAATTCGACGTTTAGAGATTTACTTTTATACCAATTAAAAAAATTCATTTAATATTACAAGGTTACAAATTAGCGATTGCTCTAACAATCCATAAAAGTATAATAAATAAGAGAAAAGAGAATTGTACTTTATTGACTTTTTGATTTCCAAATTTTCTAACCAATAATCGATCAATCAATATAACTAGAGAAACAGGAATCAAACCCATTAAAATATAAATTCCCAATAAACCATCTTCTGCGGAATTTCCTGTTATCAATATTATGGCATAAATTATTTCTGCTAAAATGGAAAGAATTCCTAAGACGAAAAATAGAGTTAGTTTTTTTGGGAAGTTCATATAGTTGTCTTGATTATTCTTCTTGCACGAAAGAAAATTACAATTGAAATAATAAAATTAGTAAAAAGATAAAGTTCAACGATGCCTTCATATGCCATTATTTCAAAGCAAGTTGTTAAAACAAATGTTATTGAAAAGAAAATATTAAGCCAGTCAAATAGTATTAGAAAAAAAACTTTTGATTGATTTGATTTCCAAATTCTTAAAAATGAAAGTAAGAAAACCAATACGCCCAATCCTGAACTAATCCAGCAACTCCATAAATAAACTCCAAGCGTTCTAAATCCACTAAAAAGACCGGGACTATCAAAATAATAGATGAAAAATATAACGACTGACCAGATATTGGTTATTAAAAGAGAAAGAAGTAAACTTTTGTAAATAGTGTTTTTCATGGTTTGGTGGTTTTTGGTTAAATATTGAAGCTTACACTATTACATTTATCATGCCGAAGGTTTTGCACATTCAATTTTGGTTTTATCGAATTTTATACAGTCACTATGCCGAAATCAAATTAGTTTTTGTAAAAAAAATCTTTATTTTTGCGCTTCATATTTAATAAAAGCCAAATCAAATGAAAAAATTAAAAAAAATCATGTTTTTTACTATTGCCTTATTCGCACTAGTTTTATCTTCATGCAGCAGTGACGATTCTCCAAATGAAAACCCGGATGAAAATCAAACAACAGCGAATTTCATTAAATTTAATTACAAGGGGAAAACGTATTCTTACGAACCAACTCTTTCAACTTCATTGTCGATGAACATTTACGGAAGTGAAGGAATTGATAACACGTATAAAAAAGTTTCTCTATGGATGCCTTTAAAACCTACATTAGGAAGTCACCCAATTGTTTTCGATTTATCTCATCTTGAAACAACGTATCAGGCGAGATTTACCTTCATGCCAGATTTTAATAATACAGATGCAACAACAGGAACTCTTAATATTACAGTTCTTACGGATAAAAAAATAGAAGGAACATTTAGTTTTTCGGGCACAAAAAACAATACCACTTTTGAAGTTACTGATGGTAGTTTTAGTTTTGAAAGATTCTAGAAAATAATATAGTCTTTAAGAAAAGCAGTAAATTTGTATTTACTGCTTTTTTTATTTTGAAAAATTAAATAATTTAAATCATGGCAAAGGGACCTGAAAAAAACACCAAAAATAAGGCCTTGCACACTAAGTTGCTAAACAGAAAAAAGGCAAAGCTTCGAGAAGAAAAGGAAGCTCAGGCCAAAAGATTGAAGGCTTTAACCGCTAAAATAAATGAAAAAAAGAACGGCGAAGATCTTGATCTTAGCAAAAACAAATCTCAAAACAAAACTCAAATGGAGGAATTCGGTAGAATAATAGTTTCTGAAACAGCAATGAAAAGTGAAAACCCGCAGGATGTTATTCACTCTAATATTTCGGTAATCAACTTAATGCGCGAAGAAGGTGTAGACGACGAATTTATTCACGAAGACGCCTTGACGAGTTACTATCTCGACTATTATTATTCACAATATACCGAAGGAAATTTTTCGCAGTTTGTCTACAATTCAGGCTGGAACAAAGAACTAAACGAACTTATCGAAGAAGGTCTGGCTCTAATTGGTGCCGAAAAACATTTAGAATTGTTTCTGGAGCAAAGCAAAAAAGTGAAACTAATAAGTAATATCAAGCTCGGAAAATTCCTGAAAGCAAAATTAGAAGACGTAAATCCAATTCGTGATTCATTGAACAATGATACTTTTTTTGAATTAGAAGAAAATCTAGCCGAACTAAACGCCAATTTCTTAAAAAATCATCCCGATTTTGAAGTCCTTTCTGTAGACGAAATGTTTGCGGATTTAGAGGAATATGTTGGGCACGAGATTAAACGTGCGTAGTTTTTTCTGCCGCAAAGATTCACAAAGTTTATTCGCAGAGATTCGCTAAGGTTTTATGTTTTAATCTCGCGAAGTCGCAAAGTTTTATTTCTCTGCGACTTCGCGACTTTGCGAGATTAATTCACACTACTTTAAATATTCTTTGCGAATCTCTGCGAAAAATCTCCGTGCAGCTTTGTGGAATAAACTTTTTTCCACGTAAACACTTCTTTCTGAATTAATTGATTTAAATTTAGTTCCGTATATTCTCTACAAACTCTCGTATATACTCAGATTGTTTAATGTTGAATAAACAATATTAATTAAAAGAATTTAGCATGAAAATTAAAAGACTGCAGCTAGTATTGTTGTTTCTTGTTTTTTTAGACAAAGGATTTTCTCAAAATAAAATCAACCTTTTTTCAGAGATCAATTACAGTTCGATTCCTGCCGTTTCTTTATCGGATTATAAATCGGTTCAGGAAAGAGATCAAAAGTTTCAAAACCCACATATTGCACTCGGAATCGGGATTTCTGGCGGAGGCTCGCGTGCACAGTTTTTTAGTATGGGCGTTCTTCTAGGACTTGAAGAAATTGACGAAAATTACTTGCAACGCAATTTTTTAAATGAAATAGATTATTACTCAACAGTTTCTGGCGGTTGTTTTTCGGCGGGATATTATTTAACCGTTTTAAAAAACAAACTGCATCATGATAATTGTTCCTTCAACGAATTTTATTTTTCAAAAGCCGATGCTTTCAAAGATTATGTAGATAAATCGGCCAATATTTTGTCGCTTTTAAACAACAGCCGAAACGAAAAGGGCGATAAAATATCGATGTCACAACGCATTGATGCCGATATTTTGCAATACGATGTGACGAATCCTGATAACAAAGATAAATTTGACACTCAAATGCTTTTGTCTGATTTTTTTGTTCCAAAGGAAAGTAAATCAGAACCTTCGCTGCCTATGTTTGTTGCCAACGGAACCGCTTTTAATAACGGCGAACGCATTCCGTTTATGCCGCATATCATTAAAGGATTAGCTATAGATGAATCACTCGCGCCCAATAAAGCTGATCTTGTTTTGAATCAAAACAAAATAAACGACGGTTACAATTTTCCGGTAACTTACGGAATTACGGCAAGTTCTGCTTTTCCGGGCGTTCTCCCAAAGGTGAAATTCGGGATTAAAAATCAGGATAAAATTTTATGTATTATTGACGGCGGTGCTTCAGATAATACAGGATATAAAACTTTAGTTGAGCTTCTCCATGCCGATACAACTGTTGATGACAAAAACAAAAAAGCGCTTTTTATTGATTGTCTCGGACAAGGTAAAAAAACACCATATATCAACGATACGAAAATTGGACTGCTTTCCCTTTTTGAAACTGCTTCACTTTATACTGTTCAAACCCGATACATAACTTTTGACAGAGACGTAGAAAACACTTTTGAACGTTATAAAATTCCGGTAAAAAATTATCAGGTTATTGGTTTTACTACCATTCGAAATCATTTGCAAAAAATGGAAAAAGATGAAAAGTACGAAGAATTGATAACAGAATTAAAAACCACAAATGATGATGCTGCGGGCTGGTTTAAATTATTTACGGAATTTAAATCAGACATTGTAAACAAATTCGGCGAAAGCGCATTCAGAAAAAATAAAGACGGTGAGATAATCGCTGCAACACTTCAAAAAGATAAATTTTCAGAATTTACAGCCGGAGAAACTCTGTTAATGTATGAATACACCTCACACATTGAAACAAAACTCCGAATCAGACCAGAAGAAAGAGATATGCTGCTTTTGGCAGGACGATTTGCTGTGTTTTTAAAAAGCAATGAATTAAGAGAATTATTAGTAGAATATAAATAATTTACCAATTTTATTAAATTTTTGATTTTATTTAAAAAGCTAACTAAGAATATTTTATATTTGATAGCCCCTAATTTTAAAATCAACACCAATGAAAATTAAAACCTACTTAATTCTCAGTGGCATTTTTCTATTTCTATATTCCTGTGGAAAAAATGAAAAACAGATCATTGACGAAAACGCCCCATCGTTAGCCGTTCAGTCTGAAAACCCAAAACCAGCAGAACAGCTTCTTTTTAGAAAAAGTGAAGACATTGTTCCTTCCGAAGAACTCAATTTGAGCCTGCTCAAAAAAACTGCCGAAAATCTAAACATCAAATATTCCAATATTAAAATTGAAGATGTAAGTTCAATTCGCTACAACAACGAAACAACCTTTTTTGTGATTTGTGTTATTAAGAAAAACAAAACAAAGTCGGGCGAAGAAGATTTAGGCAATTACTACGAAAGAAAATTCGTTTTTGTTAATAATGAAGACGGAAAAATTCTGGCAGAAGAAACCGATAAAAATCTCGGTTATTACGAAAATGAAGGTTTAAGAGTTGCAAAAACATATATTTTGAATAATGTATTACAGTTGAATGACAAAACTCCGGCTATTGCTTTTAGCACAGAAGTATATTCAAACAGCAGAGTTGTAATGTATTCTGAAGAAAAATTTACCATCGTTACTTTTGATGGAAACAGAATCAGGAAAGTTTTATATGAATACCCAATTCGCTCCGCAAACGGAGATTCAAACGGAGGCGGAACGTATCAAATAGAAACCTTAGAAACCGGAATTAGTCTTTCTGCCTCGCAAACAAGCGGTTTTTATGATTTATTAGTTTCAAAAATCTATACTTATGAAGACGCTGCCGAAGAAGATTTAGAAAACGACATTCAGCAAAAAAGCGACCTAAAAGTCAAAAAAGAATTCCAAAAACTGAAATTTGACGGAAAAACTTATTCGTTTAAAAAAGACGATCGAAATCGGTTTTTGTAAATTCGCATTCAATTGAAACAAAACATGTCAAAAAAAATCTTTTTTGTTGTACTCATTTGGCCTTTTTTCTTGCTGGCTCAGGAAAAACAAAAAGAGGCCGCAGATAATGTTACGCGCTATTATTATGATGATAAAGTAGTTTCGGTCGAAATTTGGTTCGGTGCAGATAAAAAGCAAGACAGTTCTAAAACCTATTATCCAAGCGGAAAGATAAACGAAGTTTTCTATTTTGATAAAGACGGATTAAAAGACGGTGATTGTTTTCAGTATAATTATCAAGGCGAAAAACTTGTAACCTGGAATTTTGCACACGGAAAAATGACGGGCAGAACAGATCATAAACTTCCGTTTAATAAAGACCGCGAAGAATCAGTCAAAAAAGCTTTAAAGATGCTGACGGATATTAATGCAAGAACTAATTTTAATCCAACAACTATTAACGATTTGTATAATCGAGGAGTTTTAGGAGTAAGTCTTGGCAATAATACTTTAGCAATTGAAGATTTAAAAAAGGTTGAATTTGCCATCGACAAAGACCCGAAAAACAAAAAAGTAACAGAATCAGATTCTGCTCAAAAGAAAACCGCAGTCTTTAGAAGCAAACTTTACGACCGAATGGGAAGCGTATATGCAACTCTCGAAATGGAAGGTTTTGCGTATAATTATTATTTTAAAGCAATTAAGAACGCGCCCACTGATTATCGCATTTTATACAACTTTGCAACATTGTTGCAAAAAAGAAAATCGTATGATTTAGCACGCTATTATTTAGAGAAAATTATAAAAGAAAAACCAGACCATGCCCAAGCATACTGGGCACTCGCCAGGTTATTGAGTGATGAAGGCGAGTATGAAAAAGCATTTGAAAATATCGAAAAAGCTTTTCAATATGACAAAGGAAATATAAAGGGTGGAAGAGATTTAAAAACAACCCGAGGTCTACTTTATCATAAACTGGGAGAATCTAAAAAAGGAATTGCTGATTTAGAAGCTGCATTAGAAATGGATAAAAACAATTCGTATGCAATGAAAAATCTTGGAATAATTTATCTCGACAAGAAAAAATATGATGATGCCTGCCAATTATTTCAAAAAGCAAAAGAACTTCATTACACTTTGGTATACGATGAAAATGACCTGGATTCGCTTTTAGAAAGTGCCTGTAATAAACAGCCATTAGAAAAATCAGTTAAAAAGAAACCTTCTGTTTCGCCAAATCCAGTGCAGACAACCATTTCCATAGAAAACTTCGATGCTAAAAACTTTGATTTTGAATTCTTTAATTTCGAATCAAAATCAGTTTTAAAAGGAAAAACCAGCGACGGAACTATAAACATCATTAGTCTTGATTCCGGATTTTATATTTTGAAAGTAACGCTTGGCGATTCTGTCCAAACTTTTAAACTAATAAAAGAATAAAACTGTCTTCGCATCTTTGCGAAAACTTCGTGTATCTCTGCGGAATCCTTCAAATAACTTTAGACTAAACTTTGTACGTAATCTTAGCAAACATTTCCTTAAATTTGCTTCCGTTATTAAAAAATACAATAGTTATAAAAATCAAGCTATGTTACAAATCGCATTTATTAGAGAAAATCAGGAGAAAGTAATCAAGGCTTTAGCAAAACGAAATATCGATGCTAAAAGCGTTGTTGAAGAGGTGGTGCAATTAGACGAAAATCGTCGTGCAACTCAGGTGGAATTAGATAATACTTTAGCTGAATCTAATAAATTGTCCAAAGATATAGGCGAATTGATGAAAGCGGGTGAGAAATCTAAAGCAGCCATCTTAAAAGAAAAAACCGTTTCATTAAAAGAAAAAAGCAAAGAACTTGGCGAAAAAGCAGAAGCTTTGGCGGTTGAGTTAACAAATAAATTATACACTTTGCCAAATCTTCCGGCAGATATTGTTCCTGAAGGAAAAACTCCAGATGACAATTTGAATGTTTTTCAGGAAGGTGATATTCCGGTTTTGCATGAAGGCGCACAACCGCACTGGGAATTGGTGAAAAAATACGACATCATCGATTTTGAATTGGGTGTAAAAATTACCGGAGCAGGATTTCCTGTTTACAAAGGAAAAGGAGCTCGTTTGCAGCGTGCGTTAATCAACTATTTTTTAGATAAAAACACAGCAGCAGGATATAACGAAGTTCAGGTTCCGCATTTGGTTAACGAAGCTTCAGGATACGGAACAGGACAATTGCCAGATAAAGAAGGACAAATGTACCATTCAACAATTGACGATTTATATTTAATCCCAACAGCTGAGGTTCCAGTTACGAACTTATTCCGTGATGTTATTTTAAACGAAAGCGAATTGCCGGTTTTAAATACTGCTTATACGCCATGTTTCCGTCGTGAAGCAGGTTCTTACGGAGCACACGTTCGCGGGTTAAACCGTTTACATCAATTTGACAAAGTTGAAATCGTACGTATCGAACATCCGGATAATTCATACGCAGCGCTTGACGGAATGGTGGAGCACGTAAAGGATATTTTAAAAGAATTAAAATTACCATATAGAGTTTTACGTCTTTGTGGAGGCGATATGGGTTTCACATCAGCTTTGACTTACGATTTTGAAGTGTTTTCTACGGCGCAGGATCGCTGGTTAGAAATTAGTTCAGTTTCTAACTTCGAAACTTTTCAGGCAAACCGTTTGAAATTACGTTTCAAAGACAAAGACGGAAAAAACCAATTGGCACATACATTAAACGGAAGTTCATTAGCATTGCCTAGAGTTTTGGCCGGAATTTTAGAAAATTACCAAACGCCGGAAGGAATTGTAATTCCAGAAGTTTTACGTCCTTACTGCGGATTTGATATAATTGACTAACTTTAGTATATAGTTTACAGTCACAGTCTCAGTTTTCAGTTTAGCTGAACCGATTACCGAGACTGTAAGCTGTGATTGAATACTAAAAAATACCACATTTAAAAACTGAAATATGAAAAACATCTTTATCTATATCGTTTTGTTGTGGTCTGGTTTTGCATTTTCGCAAAACGAACAGTTAGCAAACAATTACTACGACAAAGGTGATTTTGAAAAAGCAAAAATCATTTACGAAGATCTTTTAAGAAGTTCACCATCAAATACCCAATACTTTTTACGAACGATAGATTGTTATCAGCAATTGCAGCAGTTTGATCTTGCCGAAAAAACAATTTTAAGTCGTTACAATGCCTATAAACAAGGTGTTTTTTTGGTGGAATTAGGATACAATTACCAGTTACAGAAAAACGAATCGAAAGCCAAAAATTACTATGAACAGGCAATCGATAAAATCAAAACCAGTCCCAATGATGTTTACGGAGTTGGAAATGCTTTCGAGAAAAAGGTTTTATTAGAATATGCCTTAAAAGCGTATCAAACCGCCATGCAGGTTCAGCCGAATTATAATTTCAATTTTCAAATTGGAATGTTGTACGGCCAGTTAGGAAAAACCGATTTAATGATAGATCTTTTACTGACAGAATCTTATAATAACCAGCAAAACGCTAATTTAATCCAAACACAGTTATCCCGTTTTATGAACGGCGAAACAGATAATACGGCTTTTAAAGATGCTATGCGAAAAGCATTGATTTTAAGAACGCAAAAAGATCAGGATGTTTTCTGGAATCATTATTTAAGCTGGTTTTATGTACAGCAAAAAGAATTTGGAAAAGCTTTTATTCAGGAAAAAGCCATTTACAAACGTGAACCGGAATCTTTAATCAGCATTGTAAACTTAAGCCAGTTTGCCTTAAATGAAGATGATACCGAAACTGCCTCTGAAATTCTGAATTTTATTCTTCTAAACACAAAAGATACAGATTTACTGATTCAGAGCAACGCCAGTTTAATGCAGATTAAAATTGATAAAGCACAGGAAAAAGATTATCCGGCCATTACAGCAGAATTGCAGCAATTACTGATTACTTATGAAATAAATCCTTTTACCTTATCTTTGCAATTAATTCAGGCACATTTCCTGGCTTTTAATTTGAAAAAGACGGAAGAAGCCAAAACAGTTGTAAAAAGAGCTTTAGAATTAAATTTAAACGCTTATCAACAGGCTGATGCAAAGATGGAGCTGGGAGATATTTTGCTTTTAGAAGAAAAGTTCAATCAGGCATTGATTTATTATTCGCAGATTCAGCTGGATTTAAAGAATGATGTCATGTCGCATGAAGCAAGTTTAAAAGCAGCAAAAACAAGTTATTACAAAGGCGATTTTGAATGGGCTTTAAAACAGTTTAAAGAATTAAAATCGGCAAACACACAATTAATTGCTAATGACGCTCTTGAATATTTCTTACTGATAAATGATAATACCGTTGCCGATTCGACTCAAACAGCTTTAAAGCAATTTGCAAAAGGCGATTTTTTACTTTATCAAAATAAAAAACAAGAAGCAATTACACATTTTCAAAACATCCTGAAAACCTTTAAAGGGCAGGAAATCGAAGCTGTAACATTGTTGCGTTTAGGTCAAATATATGAAAGTCAGAAAGATTATACTTCGGCTTTAAGCCAATACCAGCAAATCATTGACAGCCACAGCGACGGAATTTATGTAGATGAAGCATTGTTTTTCTCAGCAGAAATTTACAACGACGAATTAAAAGATGTAGAAAAGGCCAAGCCTTTATATGAAAAGGTAATTTTTAGCCATCAGGATAGTATTTACTTTGTTGATGCCAGAAAAAAATACCGCGAGTTAAGGGGGGATAAGAATTTGTAAATTCCAATATTTTAAATTCCAAATTCCAAAGAAAGAATTTATAAAAAAATGATTTTTGGATTTAGTTCAATTAGATTCTAACCTTTTACAGAGAATCTAAAATCTAAAATCTGATATCTAAAATTAAGAAAAATGATTATTTTCAACGTTACTACAAATATACACGAAAGCGCACACGATCAATGGTTAAAATGGATGCAGGAAAAGCACATACCGGAGATTTTAGCAACACAAAAATTTTCATCAGCAAGAATTGTAAAAGTTTTAGTTGAAGAAGAAATGGGCGGAATCACGTATTCTGTACAATACACGACAGACAGTAAAGATACTTTAGAGAAGTATTATTTAGAAGATCAACCTAAATTTGATAGAGAAGCCTTAGAATTATTTGCAGATAAAATGCTTTCTTTTAGAACAGAGCTGGAGGTTATTTCAGAACATTAATTTTAGTTTTCAGTAAGAAGAAATAGCCCGCAGATTTGGCTGATTAAACGGATTTACACAGATTATAGATTTAAAATTTGTGATAATTTGTGTAATTCGTGGCAAAAAAATATAAAGCTTTGAGTCTTTGTTGCAACACAAAAAAACAAAGATATTATGGAAATCCGATTTCAAACTAAAGAAGAAAGCAATAAACAGCAGCAGGACGATTTTTTGAAATTATCAAAAGCGGAAAGGTTTTATAGTTTTTTACGTTTGAGCGAGCGAATAAGCAGATTTCCTGTAAAAAACAAAGTAGATAAAAATAAAGATAATTTTCAGATTATAATCGAACGGAAAAACAAAGAATAAACTTTGTGCCTTCGAGCCTTCGTGGCAAAAAAGAATAAAGCTTTGTGTCTTTGAGCCTTTGTGGCAAAAAAAGTGAAATAAGCTTTGACCCTTCGCCTCAAAAAGAATACTTTTGCGCCCTTGTGGCAAAACAAGAAAGAAAATGGAAAAAGTAAAAGCCAAAAAACATTTAGGACAACATTTCCTTAAAGACGAAAGTATTGCAAAAGCAATTGCCGATACTTTGAGTTTAAAAGGATACGAGGAGGTTTTAGAAATAGGACCAGGGATGGGTGTGTTGACTAAGTATTTGCTTGAAAAGCCCATAAATACACACGTTATTGAAATCGACACAGAATCTGTGGCGTATTTGGGTGAAAATTATCCAAAATTAAAAGATCAGATTATCTCTCAGGATTTTCTAAAATATAATATTAATGAAGTTTACAAGGATAAGCAATTTGCTATAATTGGAAATTTCCCTTATAATATTTCGACTCAAATTGTTTTTAGAACATTAGAGTTTAGAGATCAGATTCCGGAGTTTTCCGGAATGTTTCAAAAAGAAGTTGCAGAGCGCATCTGCGAAAAAAAAGGATCAAAAGCTTACGGAATCTTATCCGTTTTAGCCCAGGCCTTCTATGATACTGAGTATTTGTTTACTGTAAGCGAAAATGTTTTTATTCCTCCGCCCAAGGTCAAGTCGGGTGTGATGAAAATGACCCGAAAGGAAGATTATAGTCTTCCTTGTGGTGAGAAGTTATTTTTTACGGTTGTAAAAACGGCTTTTCAGCAAAGACGAAAAACATTACGTAACAGTTTGAAAACATTAAATTTATCAGATAAACTAAGAGAAGACATTATCTTTGATAAACGTCCGGAACAACTTAGCGTTGACGAATTTATTGTTTTGACTCAAAAAATAGAAGCCGATGGAGTTCAAAGTTAGCAAAGAATTTATTCATCAATTAGAAGATTTAATCGTTAAGAAAAATGACAATGAACTTGAAATTTTACTTAACGACCTTCACCATGCTGATATCGCCGAAATCCTTGATGAACTGGATTTTGACGAAGCAACCTATATTTTTAAAGTTTTAGATAGTGATAAAACCGCCGAGATTCTTCTGGAATTAGAAGAAGATCTGCGTGAAAATATCTTAAGCCGACTTTCACCGAAAGAAATTGCCGAAGAGCTTGATGAGCTGGAGACAAACGATGCGGCAGATATTATCGCTGAACTTTCGCAGGAAATCAAAGCTGAAGTTATCTCTGAGTTACTTGACGTAGAACACGCAAAAGACATTGTCGAATTATTACGCTACGATGAAAACACGGCGGGTGGTTTGATGGGTAAAGAGCTTGTAAAAGTCAATGAAAACTGGAATGTTTTAACCTGCGTAAAAGAAATGCGAATTCAGGCAGAAAATGTTTCGAGAGTACATTCTATTTATGTTGTTGATGATGAAAACCGCCTAAAAGGAAGATTGTCTCTTAAAGATTTACTGACTTCATCTACAAAAACACAAATTGGCGATGTTTATATCCGAAAATTAAATTTCGTAAACGTTGATACCGAAGATGTTGAGGTAGCGCGTATCATGCAAAAGTACGACTTGGAGGCAATTCCGGTTGTGGATGAGCTTGGTCGTTTGGTGGGAAGAATTACAATTGATGATATCGTAGACGTAATTAAAGAAGAAGCCGATAAAGATTACCAGTTAGCAGCGGGTATTACGCAGGACATTGAAACAAATGACAGCGTTCTTGAATTAACAAAAGCACGTTTGCCTTGGCTTTTAATTGGTATGGTAATCGAGATTGTAGCTTCTTTTGTTTTGAAAGATAATGAAACCGCTTTTCAGAAATATTCAACCCTAATTATTTTCGTGCCCCTGCTTTCGGCTACAGCCGGAAATATTGGAGTTCAGGCATCGGCAATCGTGGTACAGGGTTTGGCAAACGGAACTTTGAAAGAATTCAGCAAAAGTTATTTTAGCAAAGAAATTACCGTTTCGATGATTTCCGGAAGTATAATTTCCCTGCTTTTACTAGGATATCATTCTCTTATGTACGGACAATATTTAGTGGGAATTGCTATTTCGATCTCTATGATAGTAGTGATTATGTTTGCTGCAATTTTAGGAACCTTAGTGCCGCTTTTTCTTCATAAAAACAAAATCGACCCCGCAATTGCAACCGGGCCGTTTATCACTACAACCAATGATGTTTTTGGAATTATGCTCTATTTTGGAGTAGCCAAATTGATTCTTGGGTTTTAAATTTTTGCCACAAATTAATAGATTACAGTGATTTAAAATCCTTAAAATCTGCGTAATTTACAGCCGAAAAACAGGCTGTTAGCAAGTCCAAAATAAATTAAAACCAAGCAGGATGAAAGTACACATTATAGGGGGAGGAAACCTTGGGGTTTCTATTGCCTTGGGAATTGCAAAATTTTCTAAAAACAATCAGGTTACCGTAACCAGAAGAAACACTGCAAGTATTCAATATTTAGCCGAATACGGAATTACGGTTTCTAACGATAATAAACATAATATTCAGGAAGCCGATGTGGTAATTTTAACCATAAAACCGTATCAGGTAGATACTGTTTTGGCTGAAATTCTGCCGGTAATTCAAAATAAAACAATTGCTTCTGCCGTAAGCGGATTGTCTTTGGATGTTCTTCAAACAAAAACAAATAACGAATATCCGGTTGTGCGTATTATGCCAAATATTGCAGCACAATTTGGAGAATCGGCAACTTGTATTTCTTTCCCTGAAAAAGACAGAGAAAAAGCATTGCCAATTGTTGACTTATTTCAGGATTTAGGAACGGCTCCTGTAATCGACGAAAAATTAATGGATGCAGCGACAGTTTTAGGCGCATGCGGAACTGCATATGCTTTACGTTATATTCGTGCTTCTATGCAGGCAGGAATCGAAATTGGATTCGATTCTAATACTGCTTTAGCAATTGCCGCACAAACCGTAAAAGGAGCCGCAAAAATGCTTTTAGAAGAGAAAGTACACCCAGAACAATTAATTGACCGTGTAACAACGCCACAAGGCTGTACAATTGTTGGTTTAAATGAAATGGAACACAATGGCTTCAGTTCGTCTTTAATAAAAGGAATTAAGACTTCTTTGAAACAAATTAAAGGTTAGTTTTAAAGAAACTCCAATATTTTAAAATTCCAAATTCCAATTCTTGTTGGGGTTTGGGATTTTTTGTTTTAGGTAAAACGCATTTGAACATTGTTTTGTCATTTCGAGGAACGAGAAATCTTCGCAAGAAACTCTACAAAGATTGAGACATTAGATTGCGGAGCTACTTGCGGAGATTTCTCGTTCCTCCTTTAGATTTGTTTTTTAAAATTTAAGTAGATTTATGATTGAGAAAGGAAGCAAAAGTAAACTATTCGTTCCTCTGAGTTTGTGGCTCATATCTTGATTAAGACTTTGGCTTCCCTTTCATCAAAGACTCAGATAGAAATTTGGGCTAGTGACCCGTTATTAAGGAGTTGAGCTTATGATGAATTTCTCAAATCATTGTTGAATCGTAAAAGCAAAGTTATGAAAAACATTATTATTGGCATTGATATCAGCAG